>NZ_JCBDGU010000008.1:0-49047 GCF_059834255.1 Vibrio sp. R11-SG3-ISO9 | reverse complement strand
AGTGATGTGCGACTAAATCACTTTGTGCATGCTGTTTTTACTGTGCATGACTGTAACTAGTTGATATTTAAAGATTGTAATTGCGATGTGATCGATGTCATATCATTTTTTTGTTGGCAGATATCTGGGATGCCATCGGATTTCGCGTAATATTTAACTTGTCGACAGGGAGTTGGCAGGAACAGGAAAAAGCCTAACGGATTAGGTATCTTCAGGATGAAGATTTGATTGCTTAGGATGAGTGGTCAGCAAGGATGTAAAACACTGATTGAGTTTGATGTGGCTAGGATGGTTACTGATGCTGATGAAAGTGAATGTCTCTGGATGAGATTAGCCCGTCAGGATGATAGGCAAGCATGGACACCGCTAGGATGGCGATGACAAAAGGAAATCGGTTAAAGGATTTAGCCAATATCAAGGAAAGATGCAGGGAGCACCTTATCTCAATGAGATAAATAGTGGCAGGAAGGCTACGAAAGAACTTAACCCCGTAGGGCGCAAGCCTCACGGGGTTTCCTTTTATCTAGAGCCTTGAAAAGTTTCTATGGTGTGTAGCGAATCGCATTCACAAACCACTCTTTGTCGCCCTCTGGGGTACGCACCGTGAACTCATCATCCACTTCTTTCTTGAGCAGGGCTCGTGCCATCGGTGAGTCAATCGAGACATAGTCTTTGACACCGCCATAGATCTCATCTGGCCCAACAATACGAAATGACTTGGTATCGCCGTCGTCATTCTCTATCTCAACCCAAGCACCAAAAAACACTTTGCCTTCTTGCTGTGGGGAGTAGTCGACAACCTTTACTTGGTCGAGTCGTTTTCTTAAATAGCGAACGCGGCGATCGATCTCACGTAGGCGTTTTTTATTGTACTGATAGTCTGCATTTTCACTGCGATCACCGAGGCTCGCTGCCCAAGTTACTTTCTTGGTCACTTCAGGGCGATCTTCTCGCCATAGGAAATTCAGCTCTTTTGTGAGTTTTTCATAACCCTCACGAGTAATTAAGTTTGTTTTCATAACTCTGACTTAGTGAAATCATGTTCTAAGATAGAATATATAGAAAGGCAACATACGTTAACAATTCTTTAGGCGACATTTTCTCCAAGAATGTTACATTTTCAATGTCTAAAAAGAATACTTAATCTTCAAGTTTGAGTTTTAATAGGTGGAACCATTACATGCAAGAAAACTACAAAATTTTAGTGGTCGATGACGATGCGCGCCTTCGTGCATTGCTGGAACGCTACTTGTCTGAGCAAGGCTTTCAAGTGCGTAGCGTGGCAAACAGTGAGCAGATGGACCGCCTGTTAACCCGTGAAAACTTCCACTTGATGGTGCTGGACTTAATGTTACCGGGCGAAGATGGCCTCTCAATCTGCCGTCGTCTACGTAACGCCAATAACATGTTGCCTATCCTGATGCTGACCGCTAAGGGTGATGAAGTGGATCGCATTGTTGGCCTAGAAGTGGGTGCCGATGATTACCTACCTAAGCCATTTAACCCTCGTGAGCTACTGGCGCGCATTAAAGCAGTACTGCGTCGTCAAGTGATTGAAGCGCCGGGGGCACCAAGCACAGAAGAGTCTGTGGTTGAGTTCGGTGAATTCCGTTTGAATCTCGGTACACGTGAGATGTTCCGAGGTGAAGAGCCAATGCCTCTCACTTCAGGTGAGTTCGCGGTATTGAAGTCTCTAGTCACCAATGCGCGTGAGCCAATGTCTCGCGATAAGCTGATGAACATGGCTCGTGGCCGTGAGTATTCTGCGATGGAGCGTTCTATCGACGTTCAGATCTCTCGCCTGCGTCGCCTTGTTGAAGAAGATCCAAGTAAGCCACGCTACATCCAAACGGTGTGGGGCTTAGGTTACGTGTTCGTTCCTGATGGAAAAGCAGTGTAACTCTATCAGTCACCATCGTGATTGAAATGTGATTGTTATCGGGTCATCTCATAATTATGTGATGGCCCGTTTTCTATTCAGAACAATGGTTTAGAGTTATAGTTTCTATTATGTCTCTGTTTCTCTACCTTTCACTTTAGGTTTTCTATGCGTATACGTAGCTCCTTTACTCAATCTATCGTTCTCTTCTTAACCTTATTGGTTGCTAGCCAAATATTCTCTTACTACGCGGTGTTTAATTACGCCTTGATGCCGAGTTTGCAGCAGTTCAATAAGATCTTGGCGCATGAGCTGAACTTGGTTTTAGACGAAGGTGATCTTGATATTGAGATGGACGCACCGCTGCGTCAGCGTGTACTTGAGCAGCTTGGGGTAACGGTTCACACCAAAGACAGTGAAACGGCGGGTGAGTTTTACCATGCTGTAGCGATTGATCTGATGAGTGAAGAGATGACCAAGGAGCTTGGTTCAGAGACCGAGGTGAGGCTGATCTTAGGTGCTGAGAGCTATGTACTTTGGATGGATATAGCGCAGCTGCCCAACTCGTTGATTCGAATCCCGCTATCTGAGCTACAAGAAGAAGATTTTGCACCGCTGTTTCGCAATAGCTTGATAATGGCGCTGTTGATCATTGCTGGCGGTTGGCTGTTTATCCGTTTACAGAACCGTCCTTTGATTGCGTTAGAGAAAGCTGCCAAAGGGGTGGGGCGTGGTGATATTCCACCGCCTCTGCCAGTTCAAGGCGCACAAGAGATTCGCTCGGTAACTCGCGCCTTTAACCAGATGTCGAAAGGCATCCAAGAGCTTGAGGAAGACAGGGCGCTATTGATGGCGGGGATCAGTCATGACCTGCGTACGCCATTGACCCGTATTCGTTTAGCGACGGAGATGATGTCACCAGAAGACAGCTACTTAGCCGAAGGCATTATCAGTGATACGGAAGAGTGTAATGAGATCATCAGCCAATTTATGGATTACCTAAAACCTGTTGACCGTAATTCCTTCCAAGCGGTGTTCCTAGAAGATATTGCTGGTGAGGTGGCGAGCTCCGAGGGTGGCTATGAGGTAGAAATTGAAACTGACCTCGCTTCTAACATGAAACCCGCTTTGGGTAACCCAATTGCCATTAAGCGCGCAATCAGCAACTTGGTGGTTAACGCTCTGCGTTACGGTAATGGTTGGGTCAAAGTCACCACTGGCATGACCGCCGACAACAAGCTGGCTTGGGTAACGGTAGAAGATAATGGCCCCGGTATTCCTCAAGATCAGATCAGTAAGCTGTTTGAACCCTTCACTCGAGGCGATACCGCGCGTGGTAGTGAAGGTACAGGCTTAGGTTTGGCGATTGTGAAGCGTATTGTCAGCCAACATCAGGGTGCTGTGGTGGTGAACAACCGCAGCCAAGGTGGTTTGAAAGCGCAGATCAGCTTCCCAGTTAAGTCATAGGCCTTCGTGAGCGTCGGGGGCGGCTATAGATCCCCGACTCGGTCATTCTTCCCTCTCGAGGATGACGGTGTAATGAGTTTTGAAGCTTTTTCCTGTTGGGTTGAATTGACGCGAGAGACAGAGTGAAGTTGGTGGCAGCCATCGGGTTACAAGACGCGTATCTGCTCTTTACGTCATTCCCTATTGCGAGGGACGAGCGAGTAGGGAATCTCGCTCTTAGTTGTTTTTCGAAAGGGTTCATATGCAAAAGGCTTCCATACGGAAGCCTTTTTAGTTCAATCAATTATCAGCAGTCACTACGCCTTAGAGTAAACATCACGCTCACCCAGCCAGCGATTGATGATCGCCTTGGCGTTGTCTGGGTAGCTATCATGGATATGGCGCGCGATACGCTGCACTTCAGGGATTAAACGCTGGTCACGTACCAAATCGGCAATCTTAAAGTCTGCCAAGCCAGTCTGTTTAGTACCAAGCAACTCACCCGGTCCACGGATCTCCAAGTCTCGTTGAGCAATCACAAAGCCATCATTACTCTCACGTAGCACACCTAAGCGCTTCTGAGCAGTCTTAGACAGTGGTGAGTGATACAGCAACACACAATGGCTTGCGACCGAACCACGGCCAACACGGCCACGTAATTGGTGCAGTTGAGCTAGGCCAAGACGCTCTGGGTTCTCGATGATCATTAAGCTTGAGTTTGGTACATCCACACCTACTTCAATCACGGTTGTCGCGACCAATAGGTGTAGTTTGTTCTCTTTGAACTCCTGCATCACCGCTTGCTTCTCGGCTGGCTTCATTCGGCCATGCACTAAGCCAATTTTCACATCGGGTAGTTTGCGTTGTAGCTCCTCTGCAGTGTCAGCAGCGGCTTGCGCTTCCAACACTTCGGACTCATCAATCAGCGTACACACCCAGTAGGCCTGTTTGCCCTCGTTAAGACACGCATTACGCACACGCTCGACAATATCGTCACGCTTGGTATCTGGAATAGCAACGGTTTGAATGGGTGTTCGACCCGGTGGCAGCTCATCAATAATCGAGGTTTCTAAATCGGCATAGGCCGTCATCGCCAGAGTTCGCGGAATCGGTGTCGCTGTCATCACCAGTTGGTGTGGATAATGACCTTGCTTAGCGCCTTTTTCACGCAGCTCTAGCCGCTGGTGGACACCAAATCGGTGTTGCTCATCAATGATCACTAGGCCTAGGTTCTTAAACTCGACGTGTTCTTGGAATAGGGCATGTGTACCCACCACCATTTGCGCTTCGCCACTGGCAATGCGTTCAAGTTCTTTCTCTTTGGCTTTGCCTTTGAGCTTACCGGCCAGCCAACCGACTTGAATACCCATGCTCTCAAACCAATTAGCAAAGTTGATTGAGTGCTGCTCTGCCAGAAGCTCAGTTGGAGCCATTAGCGCGACTTGTTGGCCGTGCTCTAAAGCGCGAACGGCGGCGAGGGCGGCAACTAGCGTTTTACCTGACCCTACATCACCTTGTACTAAGCGCATCATAGGGTGTGGCTTCTCAAGATCGCCCTCAATCTCTTTTACCACGCGTGCTTGTGCATTGGTTGGAGAGAAGGGCAGTTGAGCCAGTAGTTTTTCTTTGAGTGTATGCACTGGCGGCAGTGGGATCGCGTTGTCTTGTTGCCCCTTGCTGCGAACCGATAGCATTGATAGGTTTTGTGCGAGCAGCTCTTCCATGATCAAACGCAGTTGAGCTGGATGCTTACCTTCATCAAATAGCTCAAGGTCGATCCCCGGTGGTGGTCTATGGATGGTATGTAGCGCCTGAGCTAGCGTAATTTGGTGATCGTATAAGCCAGAAGGTAACAGCTCATTGACTGCAGCCTTATCGATAAGCTCCAGTGCTTGGTCGGTAAGGTTACGCAGCGTGACTTGTCTTAGACCATCTGTGGTTGGGTAAACCGGCGTCAGGGTTGCTTCAACGTCAGGTTGCTGCCTTGGAGCAAAGAACTTGTAGTCTGGGTGGACGATTTCTAAACCCATACCGCCACGCTTGATCTCTCCGTAGGCATGAACCTGTTTGCCTTCAGTAAAATTATTTTTCATCCCTGCTGTGAAGTTGAAAAAGCGCAGAGTGATGGTGCCATTACCGTCGCTGATTTTGACCGCCAGCATTTTGCGCTTGCCGAAAATAGTATCGACACTCATCACTTTGCCTTGCACTGCTGCCCAGATCCCCGCATGCAATTTTGCAATCGGGTAGATACGTGTGCGATCTTCATAGCGTAGCGGCAAGTGGAACAGCAGGTCTTGTACGTTGTTCAATCCAACCTTTGCCAGTTTCTCGGCAACCTTAGCGCCCACTCCAGACAGAGAGTTAAGAGGAATAGCAGATAAAAGCTGTGACATAACAAGGCTCACGACGGTAATAGATATCGTCTATTCAAGCATTTTACTGGATTTTTGTACAGGCTGGATTATGGATGAAAGGCAGATACGGGATGAGGGTCAGCGAGATGAGAAAGGATGAGAGCAGATGCGAGATTCGAGTAAGCGGGATGCGAAGAGATTAAGAGCAGGTGCGGGATTCGAGTAAACGAGATATGAAAAGGATAGAGCAGTACAAAAAATTAAAGCAGACTCGACATACGAAAAGTGGAGTTGTGAAAAGCTTTGGCTCTTCGTATCACGACATTCGTATCTCTCATCTGCTTTATCTATCTGCTTTTCTAGCTAGTTCTTACGACGTCTTACCTTCAGCGCATGTGGCATAACACGCAGCTTCTTCATAATGCTCGCAAGATGCACACGATCTTTGGTGGTCAGCAAGATTGTCACTGTGTATAGGCGCCCATCACGTTCTTCTGTCGAGATACCGTGAATGTTTGAGCCTGTTTTTGAGATAACATTGGTTAGCTCGGCCAGTGCACCTTGGTGGTTCTGAAGGTCGACTTGAAGCTCTGCTGTGAACTCTTGGTCGTAATCGTCAGACCATTCCACCGCCATGTACTTGTCTGGTTCTTTTTGGTAACCACGAACGTTTGGACACGTTTCACGGTGAACCACAAGGCCACGACCTGGAGATACATGGGCAATGATGTGATCGTCTGGGATCGGGTGACAACAGTTGGCAAATGTCAGCAATAGACCTTCAGCGCCACGGATAGGCAGCTTCTTCTTCGGTGTATCGCTGTCGTTGTTCACTTCTGTCAGCTCGTCCGCATCACCCAGTAGACGACGGGCAATCACGATACTCATCAGCTCACCTAGACCGATCGAAGCCAGTAGGTCTTCAATCGACTCTAAGCGCAGATCAGATAGAACATGATCGACATTCTCTTGAGCGATATCGCCAATTGAGTGTTCACCCAGTGCATGGTTAAGTAGGCGGCGCCCTAGGGTTACCGACTCTTCACGACGCATGGTCTTAAGAACCTGACGAATCTTGGTACGAGCGCGAGAAGTCACCACATAGTTAAGCCATGCCGCATTCGGGCGAGCACCTGGTGCGCTGATGATTTCGATCGTCTGACCGTTCTTCAGGGCTTTGCTTAGTGGGTACGGGTTCATGTCTACACGTGCGCCAACACACATATTACCAACGTCAGTATGTACTGCGTAAGCGAAGTCGACGGCTGTTGCGCCTGCTGGCAGCTCAACGATACGACCTTTCGGTGTGAAGACGAAAATCTCATCAGGGAATAGATCAGACTTAACGTTCTCGATGAATTCGAACGAGTTACCGGCACTTTGTTGAAGCTCAAGTAGGCTCTGCATCCAACGCTGAGCTTTCACTTGCGCGGTCGTGCCATTGCTACGAGTACCATTGCCTTTGTAAGACCAGTGCGCCGCTACACCTTTATCTGCCATTTGGTCCATGTCTTCTGTACGAATTTGTACTTCAACAGGAACGCCGTGAGGGCCGATCATAGAGGTATGCAGAGATTGATAGCCGTTGGCTTTCGGTACTGCGATGTAGTCTTTCATGCGACCGGGACGAGGCTTATACAAGCTATGAGCCTGACCTAGAGCACGGTAACAGGTGTCTGGAGTGTCTACCACGACGCGGAATGCGTAGATATCCATAATGGTGTGGAAGCGCTGCTCTTTGGTTTTCATCTTGTTGTAGATGGAGAACAAGTTCTTTTCACGACCAAATACGCGAGCAGGTAAGCCAACCTCTTCGAGGCGACCTTCAATCTCGCTATGGATACGTTGGATCATCTCTTTGCGGTTACCACGAGCGGCTTTCACCACTTCTTTAAGAACTCGGTAACGGTTTGGATAAAGGGCTTCAAAGCCAAGTTCTTCTAGTTCAGTCTTGATGTTATGAATACCAAGACGGTGAGCAAGAGGAGAGTAGATCTCTAGAGTTTCACGTGCAATACGACGCTTTTTGTCTGGGCGAAGTGCCCCGAGCGTGCGCATGTTGTGTGTTCGGTCTGCTAATTTGATCAAGATAACGCGGATGTCTTGCACCATTGCGAGAACCATTTTACGGAAGTTCTCTGCTTGCGCTTCTTTGCGATCACGAAACTTAAGCTTATCCAGCTTAGAAACACCATCAACAAGCTCCGCCACTGTGTTACCAAACTGCGCTTCTAACTCTTCTTTTGTAACTTCAGTATCTTCAATTACATCGTGGAGTAGGGCTGCTTGGAGTGTTTCGATATCAAGGCGCATTTCAGCTAGGATACGTGAAACAGCAACAGGGTGGATAATGTATGGTTCACCGCTTGAGCGGGTTTGCCCTTCATGGGCATCTCTCGCTACCACATAAGATTGACGCAGAGCCTCAATTTGAGGCTCTGTTAGGTATTCTTGGGCAACGTCTTTGAGGCTATCGAATAGATACAAATTAAAGGCCCGGAAGGTTAATTAGTTCGAATAACAATGACGCTTTTTGCGAATAAGAGTTAACGAGAGTGAGCGATGCTGCTTACTGCTGCAAGCTCAGCTGCTTCTTGCTCTTGTTGCTCTTGACGCTCACGAGCATCTAGTACGTCTTTAGTGATAAGACCTTCTTCGATTTCACGAAGTGCGATAACCGTTGGCTTATCGTTTTCTTCAGGCACTAGTGAATCTTTACCGCCAGTTTGCATTTGACGAGCGCGGCGAGCCGCAATAAGAACTAGGTCGAAACGGTTGCCAACTTTTTCAACAGCGTCTTGAACAGTTACGCGTGCCATGAGGACTCCAAATAGTTAACTAATAAATTTTGAATGACGAGAAAGTATACAAGCTTAATTAGTGACTTTCTAGATCACCGTATACTTATCTCAATGGAAAATCTAGCCTTGCTAGACTATTCCGCCAGTAGAGCGGTAAGCATGCCGCTGTATTTTGCTGCTTGCTTATCTTCTTTTAAGCGCTCCGCACGGATGATAGCTCTGAAGTCCATAAGGGCTGCATCAAAGTCATCATTCACGATCACATAGTCATACTCATTATAATGAGAGATTTCTGACTTCGCTTCGCTCATGCGTTTCGCAATAACTTCTGCACTATCTTGACCACGAACATTCAGACGACGCTCTAGCTCACCATTTGATGGTGGCAGAATGAATACACTCTTCGCTCGAGGCATCTGTTCGCGGATCTGACGAGCACCTTGCCAGTCGATATCTAAGAACACGTCGATACCGCGCTCTAGGTTCTCTTCAATCCATACGCGAGAGGTACCGTAGTAGTTACCAAACACTTCTGCATACTCTAAGAACTCACCTTTACCGATAAGGTCTTCGAAGTGATGCTTTTCAACGAAGTGGTAATGAACACCATTCTCTTCACCAGGGCGCATACCGCGAGTGGTGTGTGAAACAGATACCTTCATTGCGTAGGTTGGATTGGTTTCTAGCATTGCTGAGATCAAGCTCGATTTACCTGCGCCACTAGGTGCAGATACGATGTAAAGAGTACCTTTGCCCATCTGTATGTTTCCACTGTTGGTTGGATTGAGTGAAGATGTTGCTCTTCACTATAAAAGATAGCACTGACCGAACTCTTGCTCACCTCTGCTGTGCACAGTGTACACGCAATGTGGTGAAAATTAGGTCAGAAAAATGGAGGCGAAGAGTAGCATATTTCAATGATTCAGAACAACTGGCTTGATCGTTATTTATTGGCAAATGATCTTCTCAAGGATCTTTCTAGAAATGCGATAAGTGGCTATTGGTACTTTTTTATGTGATCTAGACAAAATTTGTTGAAGTTTTAATCTTAACCCTTACAATCCGCGCAAACGATTAAATGCTGTATATATCTAGTGATATGGACTAGATGTTTCTACTACCGAGCCTATCTTGGTGACTACAGTTTTTAGTGCAGAAACCTCTCTTTTTCTCGCAGCATTTGAATCTTCAATTTCTTATTTTTTTGCATAGGTTTTGTTGTGAGTACCGATTCCACCCTTAAGGCCCAAAACACCTCATCTGGTTCGCTGGATTCTCTATTTAAGATTTCTGAAAGAAAGACCACGATTAGCACCGAGCTATACGCAGGTTTCATTACTTTCTTGGCGATGAGCTACATCCTAGCGGTGAACCCTGCCATTCTTGGTGGTATTCCAGGTATGGATAAAGGTGCGGTATTTACGGCAACTGCTTTGGCTGCGGCTATCTCAACCCTAATCATGGGTATCTGGGGTAACTACCCGGTAATGTTGGCTCCGGGTATGAGCATGAACGGCTTCTTTAAAGGCCTGCTGCTAAGCGGTTCGGTGGCGGTGCTGTGGAATGAAGCGCTATTTGGTATTTTCCTATCGGGCATTTTGTACCTTGCGTTCTCATTGACCAACATTCGTAAATCGATGATTGAGTCGATTCCAGAAGATCTGAAGTTGGCGATCACGGTATCGCTTGGTCTATTCATTGCTTTCTTAGGCCTTAAAAACGCCGGCATCATCGTTTCTAACCCGTTTGTACTGGTTGGCCTAGGTGACATCTCAGACCCACAAGTGATCATCGCTTACGTGAGTATCTTCATTGCGCTTGGCTGTATGGTTCGTGATATTAAGCTGGCAACGTTTATCTCGTTTGTTTCGGCGATTGCTCTGACTATCATCGCTGATTTGCTCATGGGGACGTCGAATGCACCAATCCCTGATGAGCTAATTTCTATGCCACCAAGCATGGCGGGCAGCTTCGGTGCGATCTTTGATTTCTCGGCCTTTACGCCAGAGAAAATGTTTGATCTACTGTTCATCGTTCTTATCTTCCTGATTGTCGATTTCTTTGATGGCTTGAGCACCATTGTTGGTGTTGGTCGTGATGCGGGTATCATTGATAAAGACGGTAAAGTGCCAAACGCGAAGTCAGCACTAGTCGCAGATGCTGGCGGTACGGTTATTGGTTCTGTTCTGGGTACCACTTCGATTACGGCTTTCTCTGAGTCGGGTATTGCTTCTTCTCAAGGTGCGAAGACGGGTCTTGCCGCTGTAATGGTTGCGGGTCTGTTCCTAATCTCACTATTCCTATACCCAATCTTCTCTATCTTCTCGGCAGCTATGGTTGCACCAGCGATGGTAGTAGTAGGTATCTACATGGTCGGTCGCCTTGGTCAGATTAACTGGGAGAAGAAAGAGTCTCGTATCGCAGCCTTCTTCACTATCATGTTTACTGTATTGAGCTTCTCTCCGGCGAACGGCATGGCGATGGGCTTCATCAGCTACGCATTTACTATGGTTGTAGCGGGTAAAGGCAAAGAGGTGCACCCACTGATTTACGGACTGTCGGTTGTGTTCCTTGTGTACCTAGTGCTTCTGTAGTCGATATTGATGTTTTGATAGTGGCTCTGCATTGTGCAGGGCCATTTTTTTGTATGTTGGATAAGTATTCACATCGCTGTCACGCTCTACGCCTAAAGTTGGTCATAACAGATAACGCCACTTTGATAGAGGCATGCTATTGTATTGGCAAATTTAATTAGTAATTAGAGTGTTTATGCCTTCTCATTTACCAAAAGGTTTTAGTCGACCTTTCTTGAAGATATTCCATATTCTTGAAGCCGTACTGCTGGTGGCCATTACATTGGCGACCCTGTTTGCGATGGTCGAAGAGTTCATGCATGTGTTTGCTGAAAAACGCGTTCTTTTGACTGACATCCTGCTGATGTTCATCTATCTCGAAGTGTTGGCTATGGTGCAGCAATTTGTGGTGAACGGTAAGATCCCTGTTCGATATCCTATATATATCGCAATGATGGCGATTGCCCGATACATCACGCTAGGTATGAAAGAGTTGGATGCGGTGCTGGTGGTTTGGCTGGCGGTGGCCGCATTTATTCTTGCGGCTGCGACACTACTGATTCGAGTAGGGCACCATTATTGGCCATATGTAGATAGACGAACTCAAGAGCCAGATGAGTAATGGTGAGTGAAAGTAGGCTAATATTGAAAAGGGCGACATTGAGTCGCCCTTTTGCTTTCTAGCTAACAGAGTGTTAGTTATTAGAATTTGTAGGTTGCACCTGCGTAGAAGCTACCAAGTTGGAAAGTAACGTCGTATTCAGGGGAGCCCGTATCGATGCTGAATGTGTCAACTTCGTATGCAACACGGAAGTTTAAATGCTCCAGGCTTGCAGGGGTGTATTCAACACCTGCACCTAAACGCAGAGCTGTCTCATCTTCATCTTTTCCGAAAGGAACATCAATTGATACTTGTGATAAACCAACGGTACCGAATGGGCGCCAGCCGCTGTCGAAAGTGTAACCAAGGTTTGCAGCAACAGAAATGGCAGTAGGTTCTAATGCACCAGAAGTTTGCGGTGCTGTTACATCACTATACTTGGTGTACTGCGCTTCGATACCGACGATACGGTTAAACTGGTAACCACCGATTAGTTTAAAGGTTGAATCATTGGTTTCTAGTGTTGAGCCAGACACGTCATCATCATAAGTTGTGGTACCGAAACCACCGCCTAAATAAAAACCAGATACGTCTTTTTCTACGGCTTGCTCTTGAGCACCTGCAAAGGTAGAAAATGCTGCCAAGAGGATCACTGCTTTTTTCATTTTATTAATCTCATCGGGGATAAAAAAACAGTGTGCATTGTGTGTTCACTTTCAATATAAAACTAAAGATGGATTTCATTTAAACTTCACGAATTGTCGGTTTATTGACGCTTTTCTTTTTATTTCTTTTTATATTTATCGTGTAACTCATTGATATATTTAATGGTGTATTTTTTATTGGCACTGTTCTTTGAATTGGTAGTAGATTTCAGACTACCACTTACACCACAGAGTCAGTAATGATAGGATCATAATCACCGCGGTATATTTTTGAGTGAAATTTGCTCAAAGCCTAGTAACAGTGAGCCTATGCATAGAGTCTATTTTTCCAATTTGATACTTGATCCTACCACTCGAACACTCTCGAGTGTGGAAGGCGAGAGCATCCAATTGCGCCCGCTGCCCTATGCCGTTTTGAGCTTGCTGTTAGAGAATCAAGGTGCCCACGTGACCCGTGAGTGTTTGTTTGAAACTTGCTGGGAAGGTGCTCTAGTTACCGACCAAGCGATCACTAATGTCATTTCTGGTTTAAGAAAAAGCTTCGCACAATTAGGCGCTACTGACGTCACTATCAGAACGGTGAGTAAGATTGGCTACGTACTTGAAATTCACTGCGCTGAAGAGCCAGTAAAAAAGAAGGTCGAAGAGCGAACGATTCGAGTAAGCCAAGAGAGCGAGGTTATCCCGGAAACATCAAGCAAAGGCGATGAACCTATCAAAGTTAGCACGCCTATCAAACACAAAGAGAACCTGTATCTGTGGCATGGTGTGGTAACAGTGGTTCTACTTGCCTGTCTGATTTTTGTCTTGCAGGCTAAACCTTTTATAAGAAAACCAGACTTTATCCAACCAAGCGAGTATCAGCACTTTCAAGTTGGTGCGACCGACTTTTACCTTCACGACAGCGCATATTTGATCAGCGACGGACAGCTTCTCGCGTATGAGTTAGCAACTCAGTCTATTCCTACCTGTCATGCAGATGTATATCTGAGAGTAGCAGAGTCGGCTTATGACGATGGCGTTTACCTGATTAAAGCCTTCGCGTTTGCCAAACATGGCAGCAAGAACGCTAGTTATGTGAACCATTCAGTGACAATCGAGCAGATTCCACAGACAGTCGTAAAAGCCATTAAGAGGGCGAGAGCTATATGCGGTTAAAAACAATCATCGCTTTCAACATCGCACTCTTTGTCAGTGTTATCGCTATCGGGCTGTATCAATGGAAGTTTGATCAGCAACATTTGGCGGGTACGCGCTGGGCATGTGTACAACTCGATGAGGGGTTTGTTACGCAAGGCTATAGCGGTTATCAAGAGATCGCTGATCGCTCTATCTTAGAGTTCACCTCAGATAAAACGTTGCTGATTTTTCAAAAGGGTCACTTTAAAACAGCGGCTGAGGGCACCAAACCCTATGAAGTCTATTTTGAAGCGGATTACATCGCTGAAAATGGTCTACTATCGGTTGCCTACCATCATATCGATTGGGATTTAAAGCCTGCCGATAGTGGCAGCCTTGTGCGTGACATGGATGCCTTGGTGAGAGCTAAAATTGAATTGATGTACAAAGTGCAAGGTGAGCACCTGTTCTTGTTTAGCAAAGGGCATGCAGAAGAGAGGAACTATACTTGCTATAAAAAATAGCCCCTGAGATCAGGAGCTATTTTCGAATCATGTTAGGTCGAAACCTAATAGATTATTCAATGTTTTGGATCTGCTCACGCATCTGCTCGATAAGAACTTTAAGTTCTACACCAGATGCGGTGATGTCAGTACTGATAGATTTAGATGCTAGTGTGTTTGACTCACGGTTGAACTCTTGCATCATGAAGTCTAAACGACGGCCACACGCACCACCTTTCTTCAGGATGTTCGTTGCTTCTTTCACGTGAGAATCTAAACGGTCTAGCTCTTCTGCTACGTCAGACTTCTGAGCCAGAAGGATCAGCTCCTGCTCAACACGTGCACCTTCAAGTTCAATCTTCGCTTCTTCAAATTTATTAAGCAGACGCTCACGTTGCCACTCTAGGATCTCAGGCATGCGTGCGCGAACTTTAACAACTTCTTCTGTGATTGCAGTTAGGCGTTGCTCGATTAGAGCTTTCATGTTGTCGCCTTCACGGCCACGTGCGTCAATGAAATCTTTGACTGCGTCATCAAACGCAGCTAGAAGGTCTTTGTTGATCGCGTCCATGTCTTGCTCTGGTGTTTCCATCACACCTGGCCAGTTCATTACTTGGAACGGGTTCAGGCGGCTCTCTTCGCCAGTCATTCCCATTACTTGGTTCGCCGCATTGATCACTTGCTGTGCTAGGCCTTCGTTGATGCTCAGCTCACCTTTTGCTGCAGGGTTTGCTTCAAAGCGCAGGTTACACTCCACCTTACCGCGTGCTAGGCGTTTACGAAAACGCTCGCGAAGGATTGGCTCTAGGCCACGGAACTGCTCTGGCATGCGGAAGTAAGTTTCAAGGTAGCGTTGGTTTACACTGCGGATTTCCCACACTGCTGTACCCCAATCGCCTTTTACTTCTTTACGTGCGTATGCCGTCATACTATAAATCATCGAATTTTCCTGTCTTTTATCATTCTGAAAATAACGCGCACGCATAGTATCACGATACGGAGTGCTATGTGCGTCCATCGCTTTTTAGGTTTATAAGCTTTTCAGGATAAGTGGTGTCTCAGGATAAATAGCTTTGCACCGCAAACTGCTATATAATCTCGCCCCAATCCAATTTGTCTCACCCCTTTCTTAGGTGACAGACACTTTCAATAGTTAAACACCTAAAGATAAGACTAATAAGGTAGATACTTATGCGTCCAAATGACCGCGCCGTAGATCAAGTTCGTCCAATTAAAATTACTCGTAACTACACAGCTTATGCTGAAGGCTCTGTGCTGGTTGAGTTTGGTAACACCAAGGTTCTATGTAACGCAACGGTAGAAGAGAACGTACCGCGTTGGTTGAAAGGTCAAGGAAAGGGTTGGGTTACTGCTGAATACGGTATGTTGCCACGTGCAACGCACACACGTAACCGTCGTGAAGCTGCGAGCGGTAAGCAAGGCGGTCGTACGATGGAAATCCAACGTCTGATTGCTCGTAGCCTACGTGCTGTGGTTGATCTAAAAGCGATGGGTGAAATCATGATCACAGTCGATTGTGATGTTATCCAAGCAGATGGCGGTACACGTACTGCGTCTATCTCTGGTGCGAGCGTAGCAATGGCTGACGCGATTAATCACCTGTTAGAGAGCGGAAAGCTTAAAACGAACCCAATGAAAGGCCACGTAGCGGCAGTTTCAGTTGGTATCGTTGGTGAACAAGCTCTATGTGACCTTGAATACGTTGAAGACTCAGCAGCTGATACAGATATGAACGTTGTAATGACGGAAGACGGTAAGATGATTGAGATTCAAGGCACCGCAGAAGGTGAACCGTTTAGCCACGAAGAGCTGATGCAGCTTCTAGCCCTGGCGAATAAGGGCATTGCCGATATCGTCGAAGCGCAGAAAGCAGCGTTGGCCGACTAGTCATTTTTAATAGCTCCCAAATTGGGGGCTATTTTTTTGTCTGTAAATCCCGAAAGGGGAGTGCAGAGCGTAAGTTAAGTTTTATTGAGTAAACATAGAGGATGAGCATGAAAGCATATCAACGTGAATTTATTGAATTTGCACTAGAGAAAGAAGTACTTAAGTTTGGTGAGTTTACTTTAAAGTCTGGCCGTAAGAGCCCTTACTTCTTCAATGCTGGATTGTTTAACACAGGCCGTGACCTAGCGCGCCTAGGCCGTTTTTACGCAGCAGCATTGGCTGATTCTGGTATTGAATTTGATGTACTGTTTGGCCCTGCATACAAAGGCATCCCAATCGCAACGACAACTGCAGTTGCACTGGCAGACCACCACGATGTAGATACGCCTTACTGTTTTAACCGTAAAGAGGCTAAAGACCATGGTGAGGGTGGCAACCTAGTTGGTAGCGCTCTTGAAGGTCGTATCATGCTAGTAGACGACGTAATCACTGCAGGTACAGCGATTCGTGAATCAATGGAAATCATCCAAGCGAACGGTGCTGACCTAGCGGGTGTTTTGGTAGCGATTGACCGTCAAGAAAAGGGCAAAGGTGAACTGTCTGCGATTCAAGAAGTTGAGCGCGATTTCGGTTGTGCAATCATCTCAATCGTTAGCCTGACTGACCTAGTCACTTTCCTTGAAGAGAAAGGTACAGACAAAGAGCATCTAGAAGCTGTAAAAGCGTACCGCGCTGAGTACGGCATCTAATACGATTCTGTTCAGAATATAAAATGCACAAGGGGCTGATGAATCATCAGCCCCTTTCCTTTTGATTAAAGCTCAGTTATTTGTAGCGAATGCCTTTTGGCACTTCTGGGTCTTCCATGGTTTTATAGCGCTTGTGCAGCCACATCCACTGTTCTGGTGCTCTTAAGATGGTTTTCTCTAGGTAGCGGTTCATGTAAGCCGCCGCAGCTTTCTCATCTTTTTGTGGGTAATCTGCTTCCACGGACTCATTGGCGATGATCTCATACTTCCCATCTTCATTTCTAAAACCAGAGCCCGGAACCAGTGCACACTTACTGGTGTAAGCCAGAATGCTGGTACCAGTGGTGGTGCAGGCATCTTCGACAGCAAAGAAAGGCACAAATACCGACTTATTACGGCCGTAATCATGATCTGGCAGGTAGAAAAGGATCTCTCCTTTGCGCAGTACTTTGATCATGCGTTTAACGTCTTTACGGTGAATCAAGCGGTTGCCATTTTGAGTTCTGCCACGGTACTGAATAAATTCGTAAGCAGGGTTGTTGTGTGGGCGATAAACACCAAGACCCGGAATACCCAGTACCGCCATACCGCGAGCAGTGATCTCTAGATTGAGGGCGTGCACACAGCACAGTAGCACGCCTTTGCCATTCTGCTGATGAGTACGGAGCGCTTGGGTGTCTTTGTCTACCAGTAAACGCTTAAAGCGCCACGTAGGCCAAAACCAAGTAATGCCGGTTTCAATCAGTGCCATGCCCGTATTTTTGAAGTTCTCTTGCACCATGGCAGCGACTTCATCGATGGGCTTGTCTGGAAATGCGAGCTCTAGATTGCGTGCGGTGATCGCAACGCGCTTTTTGCCATAACGAGCACCAAGAGCACCAAGAGAGCGGCCAAGCAGCAGGAGAGCGCGATAAGGCAGCACATTAACAATGAAGGCAAGCAAGCCAAAACCGAACCAAACGCCCCAATATTTAGGGTGCAGTAGCGAAAGCTGAAAAGGTGGTTTGGTGATTACGTGTTGTGTCGAACTGGTTTGTGTCGTCATAAGCACCGCTTAGGTTAATGAAATTATTTTATTTGAGCACTCAGTAGCGCCCAGTAGGCATCAAAGTTTTCAGTCGGCTGATATTTGAAGTCTGAACGCACAAAGCGATTGAGACTGCCTTCAACCTGACCAAGTAGTTGAGCTGCAAGAATTCTTTCATCCACAGGGAAAGATTTACCTTCACGAATCTTACGCTCACGCAGGATCTGACGCAGTTGTGTTTCGATACGTTCAAACAGCTGGTTGATGCGATCGCGTAGGCGTTCGTTTTCAAACATTAGAGCATGACCAGACAAAATACGAGTCAGGCCAGGGTTACGTTCTGAAAAAACAAGGATCAGTTGGAGCACTAATCGAATACGTTCTAAGGTATCTTTCTCTTCATCAAGGATGCGATTAATACGCGACATTAGCGCCTCTTCGATGAACTCGATTAACCCTTCAAACATGCGCGCTTTACTTGGGAAATGGCGATAAAGTGCAGCTTCTGATACGCCGACCTGCTTGGCCAGTTTCACCGTTGTGATACGAGATGCGCCTTCTGCTGACTCCAGCATTTGCGCAAGCGCTTGTAGAATTTCTTCACGACGGTTTGATTTACGGGTACCAGCCATCTGTTTACTTCCTTTAATAGAGAGGATGATGAGTGAAGAGGATTATAAACACCAATCAATTCTGTTCATAGTTCTGTAAGCATTAGGTCAACAGAATCGAGAGGTGTCAGGGTATTGTCAGCGCAAAAATGCGGCTACGCTTCAAGAAGTGTTTCGATTTGCTCCAAGATCTTGAAGCTTAATGCCTCTTTGCTCTCTAGCGGGAGCGACTTATCACCATGGTTCCAGTAAAGGTTAAGAGCGTTGTTGTTGCTGTTGAAGCCTTGCCCTTCAACCGATACATCATTGGCACAGATCATATCGAGGTTCTTCTTCGCTAGTTTGCCGCGTGCGTACTTCTCTACATCTTGAGTTTCTGCAGCAAAGCCAACGGTGAATGGGCGATCTTGCGTCATGCTCGCCACAGAAGCGACGATATCTGGGTTCTTAACCATCTCGATTGACATATCATCGGTACCGTCGACCTTCTTCAACTTCTGCTCGGCTACCGTGTGTGGACGGTAATCAGCCACAGCTGCACAACTGATGAAGACATCATGGCGTGGTGCTGAGCCCATAACGGCATCGAACATCTGCTGCGCGCTCTCGACGTCAACTCGTGTTACACCTTCTGGCGTTGCTAATGCAACAGGGCCGCTGACCAATGTTACCGTTGCTCCGAGCTTAACCGCTGCTTCTGCCAACGCGTAACCCATCTTGCCTGAGCTGTGGTTAGAGATGTAGCGAACAGGGTCGATCGCTTCTCGGGTAGGACCCGCAGTGATCATTACGCTACGCCCTTCAAGAGGTTTTGGCTGAAAGAAGTTCTCACAACGGTGAACGAGCTGCATTGGCTCTAACATACGACCCATGCCAACATCACCACACGCTTGCTCTCCAGCCGCTGGGCCCCAAATATGGCAGCCACGACGCTTCAGAGTCGCAATGTTCTCTTGTGTTGCTGGGTGTGCATACATCTGTTGATTCATCGCAGGAGATACCGCGACTGGCGAATCGGTTGCAAGAACGAGTGTGGTCAATAGGTCATTACCCATGCCAGCTGCCATACGAGCAATCAAGTCTGCAGTCGCAGGAGCAAGTAGCACTAGATCAGCCCATTTTGCCAATTCAATGTGACCCATCGAAGCTTCCGCCGCAGGATCAAGCAAGCTATCAGACACCGGTCTACCCGAGACAGCCTGCATGGTGAGTGGGGTGATAAACTCCTTCGCTGCGTGCGTCATCACCACTTGGACCTGTGCACCTCTTTCTATTAGGCGACGTGTTAGCTCCGCACATTTATACGCGGCAATACCGCCACTGATGCCGAGTAGAATTTTCTTTCCTGCTAGTGTTTGCATCTTAAATCTCCAATTTTCTGGCGACGAGTTTAGCACAACTGAATCTCTCATCGCCCCCGCAAATCTGATGAGAAGCTAATCGATATCAAACTACAGAATATTAATTGCTGAGAGTTATATAAAACTTTTGCTTACTTCACAGACAATCCTTGCCCGTTCTGCAAGATCGGAGGGGAAAAATAACAATAATGAGGTAGTGGAATAAGATGGTATTGAAAAGTCGAGGGAAATTGCTGTTGGTGACTCTGATCCCTTTGTTGTTGATCACCACATTGATCTCGGTGGTCTATTACATAAACGGCAGTAATAGCTTAGAAGCGGAATTGGCTCGCGATAGACAAGAGTTGATCGATACACGTAAAAAAGAGCTGCAAGCCTACATGATGATGGGGGTTACAGCGATAAAGCCACTGTACGATACAGACGTCAATGGCAACAACAAACAAGCGGCAAAAGAAATCCTTAAAGCGATGCGCTTTGAAAGTGATGGTTATTTCTTTGCGTATGACTCAAAAGGGGTCAACACGCTGCATGCGATTAAACCATCTCTGGAAGGCAAAAATCTCATCGGTTTGAAAGATGAAAATGGTGTGGCAGTTATTGCTGGGCTGATTGATGCGTCTAAAAACGGTGATGGCTTCCTTTATTTCTCTTGGCATAAACCAAGTATTGATGCGCAAGCGCCAAAATTAGGTTACGCCGAGTATTTACCTAAGTGGGACTGGGTACTTGGTACTGGGATCTACATTGATGATATTGATCAGCAAGTAGCGATGCAGCGTGAACTGCGTACTCAAGAGTTGAATGAACATACACTGTCAGCGATAACAATCTCGGTCATCGGCCTTATTATCACTAGCGTGCTGACGAGCATTATTGTGTCTAAAGGCATTAAACCACTACAGCATATTGCTAAGTCTTTACAAGATGTGGCGGCGGGCGGCGGTGACTTAACGGCGCGTCTGAAAATGGAAAGTAAGGATGAAGTGGGTGAGGTGGCATCGGCATTCAATGAATTCATGGACAAGCTTCATCCGTTGATGCAGGACATTCAACGTTCTGCTGATACCGTGCAAAGCGTCTCTGGACAACTGGATCAGCAAACGTCTCAAGCCAGTACTCAAATGCAAAACCACTGCCTTGAAACCGATAAAGTGGTGACGGCTGTGACGGAAATGAGCATGACAGCCAAAGAGGTCGCAAGTAATACCCATGCAACGGCACAGGCGATTGATGATGCAAACGGACAAGTGACCGAAGCACAGCGCGAAGTGGATCAAGCGATTGATGGGATCAGTAAGCTGGTTGATGAAGTGAATAGCTCCTCGGAGGCGATTGCTGAACTGAGCCAACAGACCGAGCAAATTACTAAGGTGCTCGATGTGATTGGTGAAATTGCTGAGCAGACCAATTTACTTGCATTGAACGCAGCGATAGAAGCTGCACGTGCTGGTGAGCAAGGTCGTGGCTTTGCTGTCGTAGCTGATGAGGTTCGCTCGCTAGCAAGCCGTACGCAAAACAGTACCCATGAGATTGGTGATATGCTCAAGCAGCTGCAAACGGGCGTATCAAGAGCAGTGACCACTATGTCGGCGAGCCAGGAGCGCGGTGCGAAGACAGTTGAGGAGTCGTCAATGATTCAGCAATCTCTGTCCGGCGTGCACCAATCTATCGGTATGATTCGAGATAGAGGTATTCAAACAGCCTCGGCAGCAGAAGAGCAGAGTGCGGTTGCTGAGGATATCAATCAGAACCTAGTGGCGATTCAGCAAATCGTGAATCATATCAATGACACGCTTCAATATGCAGAAGGCATCAGTACCCAGTTATCGCAATCAGGATCTGAAATTCACGATCTGGTTGGAAACTTTAAGCTTTGATGGATCGCTTAATTACATAGAAAAGTAGTGGTTAACGAAAAAAACGAAAGTCAGATACGACTTTCGTTTTTTATTTTGTTCAATAGGTGCTTATTCACCAACAGAGCCGCCTAATGACACTGAAAGCTTTGCCCAACGATTCTATGCCGAGAGAAAAACTGTTGCAGCGCGGACCACAGTCGTTGTCGGATGCCGAGCTACTCGCTATATTTTTGCGGACCGGTACCCGAGGTATGAACGTTATTGAGCTGGCCGACTTTCTTATCCAAGACTTTGGTTCGCTACGCCAGTTGTTCTCTGCTTCAGAGAAAGAGTTTTGCCAACATAAAGGGCTAGGGCAGGCCAAGTATGTTCAACTGCAAGCGGTGCTGGAGATGACGCAGCGCTACCTTGCCGAGACACTGAACCGAGGTGATGCTCTAACGAGTCCGACCCACACAAAACTCTATCTTTCGAGTGTTTTAAGGGATCGCCAGCGTGAAGCCTTCTATATCCTATTTTTAGACAATCAGAACCGGGTGATTAAAGATGAGGTTATGTTTGAAGGCACCATTGACGCTGCGTCTGTTTACCCCAGAGAAGTCGTTAAACGGGCTCTGTTTCACAATGCAGCTGCGTTGATATTAGCCCACAACCATCCTTCTGGTGTCGCAGAGCCCAGCCAGGCAGACAGAAGAATTACGCGCAGATTAACCGATGCGCTGGCGCTGGTGGACATTAGGGTGCTCGACCATTTTGTGGTTGGCGACGGCGAAGTGGTCTCTTTTGCTGAACGTGGGTGGATTTGAATCACATTTTGGCTTGTTAGTTGCTAGAAATCTGCTATGATTCGCCCACATTTTTAGACCTTAAATCAGCTCTGATTACTCAAGCAAGCTGTGTTGCACAAAAAAAGATCACGAAATCCTTAAAAAGGATCTGTTCGGGTCTTGAGCAATGCGCGTCAAGTTAGTATAATGCGCGACCTTTGATAGCCTTGTATGGGTTTTCCATAACGGTTTTTACCTTCTATTTTTTACAGATAGAGAGGTTCGGCCACCAAGGTTGATATCGAGCTGAAACGATTGGAGAAGACATTCATGTCCCGAGTATGCCAAGTAACTGGTAAGCGTCCAGTAACGGGTAACAACCGTTCACACGCACGCAATGCTACTAAGCGCCGTTTTCTGCCGAACCTACAAACTCATCGTTTCTGGGTAGAGAGCGAAAAACGTTTTGTTAAACTACGTCTAACTGCTAAAGGTATGCGTATCATTGATAAGAAAGGCATCGATGCTGTTCTTGTTGATATCCGTGCACGCGGCGAAAACGTTTAAGAGGAATTAAGCAATGGCTAAAGGCATTCGTGAGAAAATTCGTCTAGTATCTTCTGCAGGTACTGGTCACTTCTACACAACTGACAAGAACAAGCGTAACATGCCAGGCAAATTTGAGATCAAAAAGTTTGATCCAGTAGTTCGCCAACACGTTATGTACAAAGAAGCGAAAATCAAGTAATTGATGCTTTTTTGGCTCTTCTTAAGTAGAAGAAAGAATTGAAAAACCCAGCTTATCGCTGGGTTTTTTTATACCTATAATCTGCCGCAACTCTTGCCCACATATCTACCGCATAGAATATCTCGCCACTTTCACGCTATACTGAGTCTTCTTTGTACTGATAACTTATGAGCAAAAGCAATGAGATACCGTGGTCGCCGCTGGAACAACATTCTAATTCTAAGTGTGATTGCCTTTATTGGTGTACTCAACCTGCCAACGATCATTAAAACTTATTTGTTAGAGCCAGAAGCCGAAATTATGTCTGAAAGTGGCTTTCCTTACCTACTGAACCCATCAGACCAAATCACCGCAATGCACTTCTCTCAGTGGTCTATTGTGTTGAATGAGGATGGCTGGGAGTATCAGGAACAAGGCCGGTCTCTAAAACTGACAGAACCAAGCGCTCAAACCCTCTCACAGCGTTGGCAGCAGCTTGTCGGTACCGAAGTAGACTCTGAGACATATCAATCCCTTAGCGCATCTCTCTCCTCACCACAGACCATTGAGGTGTGGTATCAAAACCAAGAAGAGCCTCAGCGTATCACTTACTATCAACTTCCGGATTTTTGGCTCTTAAACAACTGGCAAGGTAAGTGGCTAGCGGTGTCGGTTGAGTCTGAGTACTTGATGCCCTAACAACCCGAAATCTATTACTTTTTTCTTTTTTGTTTTGTCGCTAATGCAATTTGCTTCCTACACTTGAAAGACAGCTCAACTTCTAGAGTTTGTTTTTAGGGATAGCAATATGAAAAGACGATACGTTGTTTTATTAAGCTTGTTACCATTCTATGTGCACTCTCACACCTTTGAAGTCAGCACCAACCTTTTAGACGGTACTTATGTTGGTGAACCGGGTTTCTATCACACCAAAAACAGTGTTGAAGGTGGCTTAGGTATCCGCTTTATCTATGAGCTTGAAGCTTGGGATATCTTCGCTAAGTACGCAATGGGGAATTCAGATTTTCGTGATTCAAAAACCTACGCGGGCGGTGTTCGATATCGAGTCAATGATCAACATTGGATCTCGGCTGAGTACAAAGGGCTATATGCGAAAGAGCAATACGAAGTCGATGATAGAATTTTAGACCCTACCCATCAGAATGCTATTACCAATGGTGAATGGGGGACATTTGCTATTGTGCGCTATCAATACAACTTAGCCAGTGAGGATTACCCATTTTACTTTGGTTTTGAACTTGCAACGGATACGACTACCACTGCATTAGTCGAAGATGATGCGTCGGTTTTGGCTGGTTACAACAATGACAAGTATTTTGCGGAAGCAAAAGTTGGGGAAGAACTAATGTGGCTCTCTTTAGGGTTAACTTTTGAGTTGTAATCTATGGGCTTACGCGAGAACATCGTGTTAAACCTTTGTGATTAAAAAGAGCGTAATATGCCAGAGTTACCAGAAGTTGAAGTAAGCCGTATGGGCATAAGCCCGCACTTGGTTGGTCAAACGATTAAATCTATTACTTTTCGTACGCCAAAATTGAGGTGGGATATTCCTCAAGAACTTAAACAGTTGGAAGGTGAAGTAATAGAACAGATAGCTCGTCGTGCGAAATATTTGATCATTCAAACTCAGGCGGGTAATGCGATTGTCCATTTAGGCATGTCTGGCTCATTAAGGGTTCTTGATGCAGAGTTGGCTCCTGGTAAACATGACCATGTCGATCTCAAATTGAGCAACGGAAAGATCCTGCGATACAACGATCCTCGTCGATTTGGCGCTTGGCTATGGTCCAAACCCGATGAGGTACATCCAGTGTTACTAGGCTCAGGTCCTGAACCTTTAACCGAAGATTTCAATGCCGCTCACCTTTCTGAAAAGGCGAAAGGACGCAGAGTTGCGATTAAACAGTTTATTATGGACAACAAAGTCGTGGTTGGTGTCGGTAATATCTATGCTAATGAAGCTCTGTTCTCTTCGAAAATCCATCCTCTTCGCCCTGCTAACAAAGTGACATCTGCAGAGTGGGATCTAATCACAAAAGAAATAAAGCAAGTATTGGCAACTGCGATTAAGCAGGGTGGAACAACGCTGAAAGACTTCGCTCAGGCGGATGGTAAGCCTGGCTATTTTGCGCAAGAGTTACAGGTGTATGGCAAAGCGGGTGAGCCGTGTCCAAATTGTGGTGAAGAATTGCAGGAGCAGAAAATAGGCCAAAGGAACACGTTTTTCTGTGATTCTTGCCAAATCTAATATCTTTGGAGCTCCCATTTTTCCAATATGATCCGAGCATGGTATTGAGCTGTGATATCATGCTGCGTTTGATTAGACCATCCCATCCAGAAGCGTGAAACATGGATTTTGACCAAAACTATCGTAAGTTAACTCGCACACTTATCGTGCTCTTTATTGCGGGTATTGCACTCCTGTCTCTATCTCGTGCATTGTTCTATTTTCAGGTTGTGAACCCTTCAGAATTAATTGGTATCGAAACAGATGTTTGGCGGGCTTTCTGGGTTGGATTTCGTTTTGACGCCAAAGTGGTCGCAATTGGATTTGCCCCTTTGTTACTGGTGGGGCTGATTCTTTCTAGCTTCTCTTCTATTTATAAAAAGTTTACTCGAGTTGTTCCTAGTTATAGCGCCTTGATATTTTTCTTATTGTCGGGAATGTCGATTGCCAATTATTACTATTACGTCACTTACGGGACATATATTGATGTCTTTGTTTTTGGGTTAATAGATGATGATACTGAAGCGGTACTAGAAAATGCTTGGGCAGATTACCCAATCCTACGCTCTTTTTTGACGGCTATCTTTGCTGGACTATTAGGCTATGTTGGCTCAAGTAAGCTCATTGCCTATTTCGAGAATAAAAGCTGGGGTACTCGTCATTGGTGGCAAGTTACTGTGTCTGTTGTCGCTATGATTGCTGTGACAGTGGTTATTGCTCGAGGTTCTGTCGGTACGCTGCCTTTGAAGCGCTATCATGCCAACGTATCTCAATATGCACCGCTAAATAACATTACGCCCAACGCGTTTATGGCGCTTGATTGGGCTAAGAGTGACTATAAAAAACAATCCAAATTTGAGCCTATTTCTAAGCAAGCGCTCGAGCAGCAAATGATCAAAGTATTAGGGCAACCTGATCCGATTTATACGACGCCTAAAAATGATTACCTAGAAGCTCATCAACCTCATGTTGTTATGGCATTGATGGAGGGGCTTGGAAACAATGTGCTTGTGGAAGATGATCCAGAAAACAATGATTTGTTGGGTTCTTTAAGGAAACACTTTGATGAAGATTTTGTTTTTGAGCGTTTCATGGCGGGTACATCTGCGACGATAGACAGTATTGTTATGATGCTGTTCCATAGTGATATACCGACAATCAGTCACTCAAGTGCACAACGTGTTGAGTTACCAAGCTCTGCTGTCTTACCGTATAAACAGGCGGGCTATGACGTTGTGTTTATATATGGTGGTAACAGTATGTGGCGAAATCTCGCTAACTACTTACCTCGCCAAGGCTTTGATACTGTTTATGACGAAAATAGCATTATTAAAGCATTCCCAGAAGCTAAAAAGGAAGCGGATACCTGGGGAGTCCCAGACGAATTTACCTTTAAGTTTGCTCGTAAATTACTTGATGAAGCAGACAAGCCGCAGATGATATACATCATGACTGTGACCAATCATTCTCCATTTAGAGCGCCTTCAGATTATCAGGCTAAGCCAGTACGAGAAAGCGAGCGCTTAAAACAGTTACTCGGTTCAATGGAGGAGGAAGCGAATGATCTACTTCAGGTTTACCAATATGCGAACGACTCTTTGGGGCAGTTCATTACTGGTGTGAAGGCGTCACCGCTAGGGAAGCAAACCGTGATAGCTGCATCGGGCGATCATCGTATGCGTTATCTAGCCACGGATTCTAAAGAGGAGTTTGGTCTTACGTTTGGTGTGCCATTTTACATGTATGTGCCAGATGAAATTTTAGAGCACACAGATTATGAATATGATCAGAATAGAATTGGTTCACATCGAGATGTCTACCCAACGCTGTATCATTTCAGCTTGTCTGATCAAGAATACACTTCTCTAGGTGGCGAAAACATGTTGTCTAAAGACGGTGTGGTTAATATTGGATATAACGCTTCGCGCACGATTACCAATCATGGCGCGTTTGCCAATACAAATGCAGAAAAGCTGTATCCTTGGCGTGATGAAAATAGCTTATTTAACTTGAATAGCAGTGTTGAAAACCCAGACCAGCACTGGGCACAGGAGTACCACAAACTGCAGAACTACTATTTGCGTTATCAGGTTATGGCTGACTCCGAATCTCAGTAGTGAAACGGCCCTCAGAATTGAGGGCCCGTTTTTTAAATATGCTTTTTATTATGAAGTGCTTCGGCGATCACTTTTGGTACAAACTGAGTCACGTCCCCACCATGAATGGCGACCTCTCTGACGATCGTTGAAGAGATAAAGGCGTACTCCTCTGCAGGCGTTAGGAATACGCTCTCTAGGCCAGGCATGAGTCTACGGTACATGTTGGTTAGTCCAAATTCATACTCAAAGTCGACCGTTGTACGCAGGCCTCTGATTAAGACGTTGGCTTCGACTTCTTTCGCGAAATCGACCATGAGTCCACTGAACCCTTGTGCTGTGACGTTATCAAGGTGCTTAGTGACTTCGATACAAAACTCTACACGTTCTTCTAATGTGAACATGGTGTTTTTACTCGGGCTAGCAGCGACAGCGATGATAACCTCATCGAACATTTCAGCTGCTCGCTCTATTAGATCAAGGTGTCCATTGGTGAGTGGATCAAAAGTGCCAGGGTAAAGAACTTTCTTGTTCATAATTATTTCTCAAACTGTTGGTAGAGTGATTGATAAGCTTGAGCCGTGGTTTCGATCTCAAATTTATTTAGATGCTGAGCCGCACCGTCGATGAGTCTATCTCGCAGCTCTTTCGAATTGCAGAGAGATTGAATGTGCGCGCTTAATTCCTTGGCATCTGCGATTTCAAACAGTAACCCAGATTTATCGTGCGTAATAACATCAGGGATCCCTCCCGCTTTTGAACCCACGACTGGCAATCCTGCTGCCATTGCTTCCAAAATAACGGAGCCCATTCCTTCAGTATGAGATGTGTGGATTAGTAAGTCGGCAGCTTCAAACCAGTTACCTATTTCTGCTTGATTCCCCATGAAATGAACATTCGGTGTATTCGCAGCAAGGTCTTTAAGTGCATCGAACTCTGGGCCATCACCAAGTAGAGCGAACTCTATATCTTTGTTGATGTCATTCAGCATGATGGCAGCTTCAATCGCAATATCGAAGCCTTTATGCTTATACATTTTGGCCGCTTTTATAACGAGAAACTTGCCTTCAAATTGCTCACGTATTTTTTTGACCTTAATCGGATCTGATGTGTATCGGGCTGGAGAGTCCGGTATGAAGACTGCGTGAGCTTTGGGATGTCTTTGCTTGACCACCTCTACCACTTTGTTGCTGACGCCTGTAATGGCAGACGCTGAATTATAAGCTTTCAGAGATAGCGCTTTATTTTTCAAAGGATTATCAATACGGCGAGTAATAATGTAAGGAGTATTGAAAAGCAACTTTTGGATGTAAGCCCAGTAGATAGCTCTGCCTTCATGCACATGCATCACTGCACAGTCTTTGGTGATTTTTGAGCTGTGGCCTAGTAGGAAATGCTTCGCAGCAAACACGCGACAATTGAGCTTCTCAACTTCATTAAAAAAAGGACTTTTAGGGTTTGCAACTACTGTTAGAGTGTAGCCGAGCTTAATTTGCTCTTTAATCAACACTAATGTCTGTCGTTCTCCCCCACTAAACCCAGTGGCAAGATTAACATGGCAAATATTCATTGTAGGTTCTCGTTTATTTGGCATCTTATTTTTGGGCATCACGCATGTCATGCTTTTTTGTCGATGTTCTGATCCATAGATCTGAATATTTCACGATAGTGTAGTGTGTTGAGAGCATCGATAATAATAGGCCTTGTTTCCCATCTAGGAAGCCCGCTTTAAGAATGTACATTTTAATAAAACAAGCCAAAGAGTGAGTAAGAATACTCGAAAAGCTGCCTTTCTTACCTTGTTTTGCTCTGTCCGCACTCCAAGCTAGAGCATATGAATTGGATTTTTTGAGGTAATGCTCAAGGTCGTTGTAAGTGAAATGAATCGCGTCACCTGTAAGATCATTAACTACCATCGATTTATCAACTAACACTTTCTCATGAACCTGCGCGGTGTCGTACTGAGTTAGTTTTGTAGGGTATAAACGTACAACTCGATCAGGGTACCAACCACAATGACGTATATAGCGACCAAACACCCAGCTTAGGCGACAAATGCTATAGAGAGTGTTCGGCTCATTCTTTTCAACGGCTTTTTGAATGCTTACCTTTAGCTCATCGGTAACACGCTCATCTGCATCTAGCCAAAGCACAAAATCTGACTCAACATATTCTTGAGCGATGCGTCGTTGCGGACCGAAACCAGGCCAATCCTTATTGACATGGAACTTTTCTGTGTACTCACGAGCAACTTGCTCAGTTTCATCTGTGCTACCGGAGTCGAGCACGACAATTTCATCAACCCAATCGGCAACCGTGTTTAAACAAGCCTCAAGATTTTTTGCTTCATTTTTAACGATTAAAGCAACGGCTAATGTTGGTTTTGCTGAGCTTGGCATGATCTTATTTACCTTGTGTAATTTGTTCGAAAGATTGCACCACAGATGCTACGGAAATATCAGCCATAACATGGTCGCCTTTAACCCGAGTACTCCATGGTAACTCTGATATAGGCTTTTTATGTTGCAGTTCAGCGTGTTTTTCATAAACACTGATAACAGAAGATAGGTCGTTATAAGGACCTGTTCTTCGCGGGTTGCTGTGACCATATAAGCCGATAACTGGTGTTCCCTGAGTTGTGGCTATGTGAGCTGGACCTGAGTCAGGAGCAACAACAACAGCGGCTTCCTTGAGGACTGCTGCGAGCTGTTTTAGAGAGGTTTTTCCGACCAAATTTAAAGCGGGATGAGCCATCTTTTCTATGATCGCATTTGCAAGAGCTACTTCCCGTTCAGCTGGTGAGCCGCAGATTGCCACCTGATAACCTTGGGATATTGCATAATCGGCAAGTTCGGCGTAGCGCTCAGGTAACCAGTTACGTTCATCTTTACTTGCTGCCGGGCTAATCACAACCGTGGGTTTTTGACTTAATGTTTCTTTGGCAAACAGAGTATCCTCGGCACCAATAGGTAAGTTCCATTCGGGGATAGAACGAGGTACACCCAAATATTCGACAAAAGAGTAGAAACTATCTAGAACATGCTGCGATTGAACATCCTCGATTTTTTTATTGGTAAAAAGCCACTGAGCCTCTTTAGCGCGCTTGAAGTTAAAGCCGACTTTATAATTGGCCTTGATGCCCAAAGTGAGCAAGCTTGCTCTTAAAGCTAACTGCATATGAACTAAAGCATCGAACTTGCGGTCAGATAATTTTTTCCATATGTCTTTCATGCCAGCAAAACCAGCTTTCTTATCAAAGACGATAAGCTCTACACCTTCTAGCCCTTCCAGTAATTGGGCTTCAACCTTGCCAATGATCCAGGAGACCTTGGTTGTAGGCCATTGTTTTTGCAGGGCTTGCACTGCTGCGACTGCATGACAAACGTCACCGATGGCAGACAAACGCAAAAAACAAACAGATTCAGGTGCTTGAGTAAAAAGGGGCATAAAAATCGCTCGCAAATTTAATTGCCTAAGATTATGCAGAGAGTGCCGATAAATGTAAAATGGTGCTCGTTTTACACCAATCAAATAGCAGATGACTCACACATGACGATAGAAAACCAAGGAAAACCAGGAAATACCGGTCTGAAACGGATCATCAAAGCAACAGGATACTCAATTCAGGGTTTAAAAGCCGCATTCAAGCATGAAGCTGCTATTCGACAAGAGCTGGTTTTACTGTGCGCCGCGATCATTGCGTTAATTTGGTTAGATGTCAGCCCTATAGAAACAGTTCTCATGTTGGGCGTCGTGGTTTTGGTGTTAATTGTCGAGTTGGTGAACTCTGCTATTGAGGCGGTCGTTGATCGAGTTGGTGTCGAGCACCATGAACTTAGTGGCAGAGCCAAAGATATAGGCTCCGCAGCAGTACTTGTAGCTCTATTATTTGCGGGTTTTACTTGGGCTTTTATTCTGATCAGTCACTACTGGTAATCTAAATCATGATCAAAAAAATCCACGCAAGCAACTCTGTCATATGGTTTGACGATCAGCTGTTGGATCATCCTCCTGAGTCAGTGTTTGATATCGAATACTGGCAAGGTCAAGAGAGCGTGATAGGTCGCGCAACAGGCCGAGGTACAACTTGGTTTGTCGATACTGGGAAATTACCAGCAGCCCTGCGACACTATCGGCGTGGCGGTCTATTTGGCAAGTTGGTTCAAGATAGTTATTGGTTTAGTGGTTGGGACAAGACACGCTGCTATATGGAAATGCAGCTGCTTAATGACTTGATCGAAGCTGGTGTAAATGTTCCGAAACCTATCGCCGCGAGAGCGACTAAAGCAGGATTCTCATATCGAGCGGATTTGTTGAGTGAGAAGATTGCTGGTGCCACAGACCTTGTCGATATCCTGACAAAAACCTCAGTCTCGGCAGACCTGTATCGTGAGATTGGACACCAAATAGCGAAGATGCACAGCGTGGGTGTTAATCATACCGATTTAAATATTCATAATATTCTCATCGATAAGCATGATCGAATTTGGATTATCGATTTCGATAAGTGTGGTTATGGTAAAGGGAGCTCTTGGAAGCAATCTAACCTCGATCGCCTGAAGCGCTCTTTCTTTAAAGAGCTGAATAAACGTCAAATACATTGGCAAGAAGAGGAGTTCGAAGCTCTGCTTGCTGGATACAATGATTACTCTGCGAAATAATCGCTTATACAATTAGTTAGGATAGTAAATATGTCTTTGAAACAGAGGCTACACGCGCACGGATGGTTTATTCTGGTGAATGCACTCGTTGCCATGTTGATCGCGTGCCGTTATTTCTCATTTTTGCCTGAGTTTCCTTCAGAACCATTAGCCGTCGTTTTTATTATTGTCTCTGTTTTTGGGCAGATGACGCTGATTGCGGCGTTAATCGGTCTAGTGGCGCTACCTAGCTTATTCCTACCCAAAACCCCAAGAAACTTATTACAAGCAATCATCGCATCAATTGGTGTAGCAACACTGTTCATCGATACGATTGTTTTTGCACAGTACCGTTTTCACATTAATGCCGTTGTTCTTGAACTGGTACTCTCAGGACAAATCGTCAGCTTCCCACTGATCACTTGGGTGATGGTGATAGGTGGTATTGCTTTACTGCTTGGACTTCAGTGGGGGTTAATTCGTTGGTTAGAAAACGATGCACCAGTACGTTCGTACAAACTAGGTCGTAAGTTTGCTTTTATTACTTTTCTAACGCTATTAGCAACTCATGGTATTCATATTTGGGCCGCTGCGCATGCGTATCAACCTGTGACCATGGTGAAGCGTTACTTACCTCTGTTCTATCCAGCTACATCAAACAGCATGATGAAAAAGTATGGTTGGATCGATGAAGAAGCGATTGCTCGCCAAAAGTCATTAACGTTAAACCGCAAGAGTGACCTTAACTATCCGCTATCTCCTTTGAAAGTAAAGAGTGTCGAAAAGCCGGTCAACATTATGTTGCTTGTTGTCGACTCTTGGAGATATGACACATTTAATGCTGACAATACGCCAGTCATGTGGGAATACGCTCAAGACGGTTTAATCTTCGAAAACCATATGGCTACAGGTAACGCGACTCGTACCGGTATTTTTGGTCTGTTTTACGGTATTCCTGGTACATATTGGCATGGCTTTTTAGCTAATCAACAAAGCCCTGTTTTCATCGATCGTCTACAGGAACTGGATTACGATTTAGGTATCTTTACTGCTGCACAGCTAAGAAAACCTGAGTTTAACCAAACAGTATTTACCAACGTTGAAAACCTTCGTATTGGCTCCAAAGGTAACCGCCCTTCAGAGCTTGATGCTGATCTGACGAAAGATTGGTTAGACTGGTACGAAAAGCGAGATCAGTCGAAACCGGCATTTTCATTCCTGTTCTATGATGCACCACATGGTTATGACTTCCCTAAAGGCTTCGAACCGCGTTATGAACCAATGCTACAAGTGGTCAACTACTTGAAGCTGAATAATGAGACCGATCCACAGCCATTCTTTAATCGCTATAAGACGAGTGTGCGCTATGTTGACACAGTGGCAGCCCAAGTGTTGAACAAACTAAAAGAAACGGGTGATCTTGAGAATACCGTCGTAATTATTACGGGCGATCACGGCCAAGAAATGAATGACAATAAGTTGAATTTCTGGGGGCACAACAGCAACTTTACCGATGCTCAAGTGAAGGTGCCTTTTGCGATATTTGGCCCAGGCATTAATAAACTAGACACTAAGTGGTCTTCGCAAAGCCTGACTAGTCACCAAGATGTTGTGCCAACGGTTATGAAGCATTACCTCGGTGTAACTAATGACGTCAAAGATTACTCAGTAGGAGAAGATCTTCTGGGTGAGCACGTAGAAAGAGATTGGATCATCTCTTCGAACTATAGCGGGTATGCTGTGATTTCGGATGACAACATCTTAGAAGTGGGCGCTGGTGGTCAATATCAATTTATGGACAAAACAAATCGTCAAGTTAAAGGAGAGCAACCTAACTTTGCTCATCTTCAAGGAGCTCTAGAGCAGATAAGTCGCTTTAGTAAGTGATGACGAATATTAATTGGTTTTGAAACTATAATTTCTAATAAATTAAACCCACCGCCAGTTGTCCACTGGCGGGATAAGGAAAATGAATGAAGTTACTTGTAACAGGTGGTGCCGGCTTTATTGGTTCTGCTGTAATTAGACATATTATCGAGAACACATCCGACTCCGTTGTTAACGTTGATAAGTTGACCTATGCTGGCAACCTTGAGTCACTGACCTCTATAACCAACGATGATCGTTATGCATTCGAACAAGTGGACATTTGCAACCGAGCTGAACTTGAGCGTGTATTCGCAGAGCACAAACCAGATGCAGTAATGCATCTAGCGGCAGAGTCCCATGTCGATCGCTCTATTGATGGTCCAGCGGCATTTATTGAAACAAATATTGTTGGTACTTATACGATACTCGAGGTGACGAGAGCCTATTGGTCTCAGCTACCTGATACCGAGAAGCAAGCATTTCGATTCCATCATATTTCAACAGATGAAGTCTATGGTGATTTAGAAGGGACTGACGACCTGTTTACTGAAACAACGTCTTATGAGCCTTCTAGCCCGTATTCAGCCTCTAAAGCTTCAAGCGACCACCTTGTGCGTGCATGGCTGAGAACTTACGGTTTGCCAACAATTGTAACTAACTGTTCGAATAACTATGGTCCGTATCATTTTCCTGAGAAGTTAATACCACTCATGATCCTCAATGCAATCGATGGCAAGCCGCTACCTGTGTATGGCGATGGCATGCAGATTCGTGACTGGTTATATGTAGAGGATCACGCTCGAGCTCTTTATAAGGTGGTCACCGAAGGTGAAATAGGTGAAACCTACAATATTGGTGGGCATAACGAGAAAGCTAATATTGAAGTAGTGAAAACGATTTGTTCATTGTTAGAAGAGTTTGTACCGAAAAAACCGGAAGGCGTTCAGCAATATCAAGATTTGATTACTTATGTAACTGATCGTCCAGGACATGATGTTCGTTACGCAATTGACGCATCTAAGATTGAGCGTGAGTTGGGTTGGACGCCAGAAGAGAGCTTTGAGACGGGTATTCGCAAAACCGTTGAGTGGTACTTGAATAATAAGCAATGGTGGAGCCGCGTACTGGACGGCTCATATAGTCTGGAGCGACTAGGGCAGGGTAATTAATGAAAGGCATTATTTTGGCGGGCGGTTCAGGAACGCGTTTGTATCCGTTAACGCGGGGGGTGTCTAAACAGCTGTTACCAGTTTACGATAAACCTATGATTTATTATCCATTATCGGTTCTTATGCTCGCTGGGATTCGAGAGATTCTGATAATTACAACACCAGAAGATCAAGATGGTTTTAAACGTTTGTTGGGTGATGGTTCTGATTTTGGTATTTCTTTAGAATTCGCTGTTCAACCTTCTCCCGATGGATTGGCACAAGCCTTCATCATCGGAGAAGATTTTATAGGTAATGAATCGGTTTGTTTGGTTCTTGGTGACAACATTTTTTATGGCCAAGGCTTTACTCCAATTTTGCAGAAAGCTGCAAGTCGTAATGTTGGAGCGACGGTATTTGGGTATCAGGTAAAAGATCCTGAACGTTTTGGTGTTGTAGAGTTCGACGAATCGATGCAAGCAATATCTATAGAAGAAAAACCCCAAGAGCCCAAATCGAATTATGCGGTGACTGGTTTGTATTTCTACGACAACAATGTTGTTGAACTCGCAAAACAAGTTCAACCTTCTGAACGTGGTGAGTTAGAGATATCAACATTGAATCAGATGTACTTGGAGCAAGGGAATTTAAACGTTCAGCTACTAGGTCGTGGCTTTGCGTGGCTAGATACCGGAACTCACGCAAGCCTGCATGAAGCATCCTCTTTTGTACAAACTATTGAAAATGTTCAAGGGCTAAAGGTTGCGTGTTTAGAAGAGATTGCTTGGAGAAATGGGTGGTTAAGTGATGCTGATCTAACTAAGTTAGCTGCACCTATGTTAAAGAATGACTATGGTGTATATCTAAATAGTCTTGTTGTAAGTGATTAAGCTATAGATTGCTTTTGTAGAACCAGAGGTTGGTTTCTGTCAATCGGAAGCCAAACCTTGTGTACAAGTTTAAAGCATGAATATTACTCATTTGGGTAGCGACACTTAAGGTTGTGCAGTTTCGTTGCTCTAGATAATGCTCAGCAATAGAGAGTAACTTTTTCCCTATTCCTCTTCCCTGATGTTCACTACTAACGCCGATTAAGCCAATTTGTGCGTAGTTTGGGTGCTCTTTTAGAGTCACGAAGCCGCATATTTTGTTGGCTTCGATAATAACCAAGCAACAATCATCAAAGGTGCTATATACCGCTTTGGTTAACCACTCTTTATAAAACCGATCTCTATCTTGCGCTGTAAACCAAGGTTTCTTGAAACGACTGATTTGATACATGTCGTCAAGCATAGTTAACAGTTCTGGTAATTGCGCCTGTGTAGCTGTTTGGTAACTTACATTTGTATCACTTATGTTGATCTCTTTGGTTAACTGGACATCACCTTCACAATAAATAAATCCATTCGCTTGAAGCGCCTCGATTTTTGTGTGTTCTAATGCTCCAACACGCGTTGTTATGAGATCAAATGTTTCTGATGGAGACTGCAGAGAGGTTTCAATATTCCATTGAACATCCCCGATTTTTGTATGAAAAAATTGAGAGTCCCATTCACGTATTGAAAAATTAAGAGTGCTAATTGTATTCGTTTTCATTGTGACTAGGTTTATTACCTACGAAGATAGATACTGTTATAATAACAAACTATTTGCCATTTTTTATACAGTTTGTGTTGGGCTATTCTGACATCAATGATGAGTACAACTATGATTCCTTTCAATAAGCCTCCGGTAACGGGCAAAGAGATTCAATTTATACAACAAGCAATTTCTGGTAGTAAACTATCCGGTGATGGTTATTTTGCGAAAAAGTGTGAGCAATGGTTTGTTGAAAAAACTGGTTGTGTGAAATCCCTTTTAACACCTTCATGTACTCATGCCCTTGAGCTTGCTGCACTGCTTATCGATGTTCAGCCTGGTGATGAGATTATCATGCCGAGTTATACATTCGTAAGCACGGCTAATGCATTTGCTTTGCGTGGTGCAAAAATTGTATTTGTCGATATTCGTCCGGATACAATGAACATTGATGAAAACCTTATTGAGCAAGCGGTTACACCGAAAACCAAAGCAATTGTACCTGTTCATTACGCGGGGGTTGCATGCGAAATGGATACAATAATGGCTATTGCGGATAAGTACTCACTTTACGTAATAGAAGATGCCGCACAAGGTGTAATGTCTAGTTACAAAGGAAGGGCACTAGGCTCGATTGGTCATTTAGCGGCGTATAGCTTCCATGAAACCAAAAACTACACCAGTGGTGGGGAAGGAGGCTTACTGCTAATTAACGACGAAAAACTGGTAAATAGAGCAGAGATTATTCGTGAAAAGGGCACCAATAGAAGCCAGTTTTTCCGAGGCATGGTTGATAAGTACACTTGGGTTGATATTGGCAGCAGTTTGCTTCCAAGTGAGATACAAGCAGCATATTTATGGGCTCAATTAAACGAAGCTAAAGGCATTAACGAACGACGATTAGAGTTATGGAATCGTTATTTATTGAATTTTAAATCACTTGAAGAGCAGGGCTTGATTGAGCTTCCCTTCATCCCAACTGAATGTGAACATAATGCACATATGTTTTACATCAAGCTAAGTGGGCTATCTGCAAGAGATGCTTTGATTAGTTCACTTCGTGAGAGAAGTATATCTTCTGCATTCCACTATGTTCCATTGCATACAGCACCTGCAGGTCTTCAATGGAGTCGATTTGACGGCCATGATCAGTTTACAACTCAGGAAAGTGAGAAGCTGCTGCGCTTACCTTTGTTCTACTCTTTGACCGATGAGGAACAAGCGCTTGTCTGTCAAGAAGTCATCAATGCCCTATTGGAGTTAAAGAATTAATCATGTTTAAAGACCAGAACGTATTTTTCATTACTAAAAGCGATCGCTTTTTTTATCTTTATGCCGACGCTCTGATCCATAAAGCAAGCACCTCTCCCGAGACTATTAAAGTTGTTGTCTTTGACTGCGTCGAAGGCATCAAAGCCGGAAGTATCGATAAAGTTCCGGGTGTTGAGTATCTTAACTATGACGAGAGCATGCTAAGTCAGCTCGAAGACGCTCGAACTATTACGTTTATGTCTTTGAACCAAGTTAATTCAACGATGGTAAGGAAAGTCATTGATTACTCAGAAAACTTACTCAGAAAAACCTATATTTTTCTGACAGATGATGAAATCGATCGTTGGCATAGCTGTATTGATAAGCATGGTAAAATGGTGCCATCGAAAAAACTAGCGATTGCACAAGATGATATTTACGTATCTCAGCGCATTATTAATTTTATTGGCCATGAAAAGACCTTTTATGAGCGCGTTACCAGTGCACTACAGAGAACAGATATCGAGTTTGTTAACGCTGGCGTGATTTTTGACACACTGCCGACACCGATTACACAATCGTTGGAGAAGGCTATTGTCGATGGTAATCAATGGCTTACTAAAGAGAAGCGTGTGCTTATTGGGACAAAGCAAAAAAGTATCAGCTTTTCAGAGATAAAGGCCTTGTTGAGTGAGTTTTGTAATCAAAAACAAGCTGAAAATTATAAGTTCACGATTTTGTGGCACAAGAAGAATAGGAAGCAACGGATCTTGTTGGATCTTTTTATTTCCTATCTACGTCACGTTAAACGACAAACCCTCGATGTTTCATATGTCACCGCTATTTCTCCCGTAGCCTATACTTCTCTGATAATGTCGTGCTCTCATTTAATCTTGCAACGAAGAGGTGGTGCTAGTACTGCTCGACAATATATAAAGTGGGGGCAAGGGACGCTGTGTACCGCTGCGGGTTCACCGAATGATTTTGGTTTTAAAGAAGCTCTAGGGCTGGATGTGATTAGTTACTCATCGACAAAAGAACTAGTGAGTTCAATCGTTGCAAACCGAAATAATGTAGAAAAAAATGCGCTGAATATGACCCAAGAAGAAGCGCGATCGATTACCGAGCTGCAACAAATTTATGCCACGAGCATCTAATCTTTTACCTAAAGGTCGGTTAGTTTAAAATCAACTCATAACATACAAAAGTCACATAATATGAACGCAATTCTACCTCTTATCGGTCGCACCGATGCATTGTTTACTCAGGACATTGGTCAGTATGAAGCTGAGCTATCTCGCATTGTTTCTGATTCCCGTTTTCTTGTACTTGGTGGTGCAGGCTCTATTGGTCAAGCTGTGACTAAAGAGATTTTTAAACGTAACCCAAAGAAGCTGCATGTTGTAGATATCAGTGAGAACAACATGGTGGAAGTCGTGCGCGACATTCGTAGCTCATTTGGGTACATCGATGGTGATTTCCAGACGTTTGCTCTCGATATCGGTTCGATTGAGTATGATGCGTTCATTAAGGCGGATGGCCAATATGACTACGTATTGAATTTATCTGCACTTAAGCATGTTCGTAGTGAAAAAGACCCTTACACTCTAATGCGAATGATCGATGTGAATGTTTTTAATACTGATAAAACCATTCAACAATCTATCGATGGTGGCGTGAAGAAGTACTTCTGTGTATCGACAGATAAAGCCGCAAACCCTGTCAACATGATGGGAGCATCAAAGCGTATTATGGAAATGTTCCTGATGCGTAAGAGCGAAGAGATTGCGATTTCTACAGCGCGATTCGCAAACGTTGCATTTTCTGATGGCTCATTACTGCATGGTTTTAATCAGCGTTTATTGAAAAACCAACCAATTGTGGCGCCGAATGACATCAAACGTTATTTCGTTACACCCCAAGAGTCTGGTGAACTATGCCTAATGTCTTGTATCTTTGGTGAAAACCGCGACATTTTCTTTCCTAAATTAAGTGAAGCGCTGCACCTCATCTCTTTTGCTGATATTGCGGTGAAATACCTAAAGCAGCGCGGTTACGAACCTCATCTTTGTGACAGTGAAGACGAAGCACGAGAACTGGCTAAGACCTTGCCTGCTCAAGGTAAGTGGCCGTGCTTGTTTACTTCGAGTGATACCACGGGTGAAAAAGACTTTGAAGAGTTCTTTACCGACAAAGAGACACTCGATATGGAACGTTTTGCTAACTTGGGCATCATCAAGAACGACCCTCTTTATCAGCAAGAACTGCTATCACTTTTTGAAGATACAATCGGCCAGATGAAATCTGATCGTGCTTGGACAAAAGAGCAAATTGTAGAGCTGTTCTTTACCATGATCCCTGACTTTGGGCACAAAGAAACAGGCAAATACTTAGATAGTAAAATGTAGGAGCAACTATGAAACCTACATCGTTAGTAGAATTTATACGCGACACATATCAAACCAATGAGTTCATCCCCCTTCATGCGCCTACCTTTGATGGTAATGAAAAGGCTTATGTAACAGAAACGATTGAAAGCACCTTTGTTTCCAGCGTTGGTAAATTTGTCGATGAGTTCGAACAAAAAATTGAAGCATACACTGGCAGTGCCAAAGCCGTGGCGGCCGTAAATGGCACGGCGGCCTTGCATGCGGCGCTTTACATGGCTGGTGTGGAGCGTGGTGACTTAGTAGTCACACAGGCTTTGACGTTTGTGGCAACTTGTAATGCGCTCTATCACATGGGTGCTGAGCCTATTTTCGTGGATGTATCGCCAGTAAGCTTGGGTTTGTGCCCAAAGGCGATGGACCAATATCTAGTACAGCATGCTGAGGTAACAGAAAAAGGTTGTATTCATAAACAAACGGGTAAGCGCATCCGTGCTGTCGTACCAATGCACACCTTTGGTCACCCCGTCGAGCTTGATGAGTTGATTGCGGTATGTTTGAAGTGGCAGTTAATCTTGGTAGAGGATGCTGCGGAAAGCTTAGGCTCTTTCTATAAAGGCCAACACACAGGCACATTTGGTAATTATGCTGCGATCAGTTTTAACGGTAACAAAGTGATTACGACTGGTGGCGGAGGTATGATCCTTTGTAAAACCCAAGAGCAGGGGGCACGTACTAAGCACGTCACAACTACTGCTAAGGTTCCACACCCTTTCGAGTTTTATCACGATGAGCCTGGCTTTAACTATCGAATGCCGAATTTGAATGCGGCGTTGGGCTGCGCGCAAATGGAAGTATTGGATTCCTATTTAGTTCAAAAGCGCCAATTAGCTGAACAATACCAACACTTTTTCGCAGGTTCAGATTTTACTTTCGTGACAGAGCCAGAGTACGCGACGTCGAACTATTGGTTAAACGCGATTATCTGCCCAGATACCGCATCGCGAGATCACATGTTAGATCAGACCAACTCTGCTGGTGTTATGACGCGTCCGATTTGGCAATTGATGCATCGTCTTCCTATGTTCGCGAATGCACTGCGTGGTGATTTGACTCAGTCTGAGTTTATTGAAGCTCACTTGATCAACATCCCAAGTACTCCTATTGATTTATCCAAGGGCGCTTAATGGAAAATAAGACGCAGAAAGTCGCTGTGTTTACAGGAACAAGAGCAGAGTACGGTCTGCTTTTTTGGCTTTTGAAAGATATTCAAAGTGATCCTGACTTAGCATTGCAGTTGCTGGTTTCAGGGATGCACCTTTCACCTGAATTTGGCGAAACGTATCAGCAAATCGAAAAAGATGGATTTAAGATTGATGAGAAAATAGAGATCCTTCTTTCATCGGACTCAGCTGTAGGAACAGCGAAAAGCATGGGGCTTGGTGTGCTCGGATTTTCAGATGCACTAGCGCGCTTGCAACCTGATGTATTGGTTGTTTTGGGCGACCGCTTTGAAGCTTTAGCCGCTGCTCAAACCGCGATGATCATGCGCATTCCTATTGTTCATTTGCATGGTGGTGAGATCACAGAAGGTGCCTATGATGATGCGATTCGCCATGCGATTACCAAGCTAAGCTATTTGCATGGTACATCGACGGACGAATATCGCCAGCGGGTCATTCAATTGGGTGAAGCGCCGGAACGCGTTCAGAACGTCGGTGCAATCGGCCTTGATCACCTTAAACGAGCAGACTTCATGTCGGTCGATGCGTTAGCTGAGTCTCTTAACTTTTCGCTAACCAAACCGTTTTTCTTAGTGACTTACCATCCGGTGACACTAGGAGATGAAGCGCCAGAAGCATCTTTCCAAGCTTTGCTCGATGCCTTAGAGGTTTTTCCTGAGCATCAAGTTATTCTGACTTACCCTAATGCAGATGATGGTGGGCGTCGTATCATTCCGATGCTGGAAGCTTACGCAGCAAGCCAGCCAGAACGCGTATTGGCAATCCCTTCGTTAGGGCAAGTGCGTTATCTGAGCGCAGTGAAGCATGCAACGGCGGTGGTTGGTAACTCTTCTAGCGGTATTATTGAAGTGCCAGCGTTTGACGTTCCGACTGTCGATATCGGTGCTCGTCAGAAAGGGCGCTTGGCCGCTAAGAGCGTTTTGCATTGTGAAGCAAACCACGCTGATATTGAGCGGGCGATGCTCTCAGCAGTGGCTCGTGACTATAAAGAGCCAACTGAAGCGATAGATAACCCTTATGGGCAGGGAAACACCAGCGGTAAGGTCATTGAAATGATCAAAACATTGGATTTTAATCCATGTAAGACATTCCACGATTTGCCGAACTAACAAAGCTGAAAATTTAGCTTTTAGTCACTTAGAAATTAAAGAGAGAGCGGTATGACTCTGATTATTGCCGAAGCAGGCGTGAACCATAATGGTGATGAAAAACTGGCATTTGAGCTGGTTGACGCAGCGCATCAAGCGGGGGCTGATATTGTAAAATTTCAGACGTTTAAAGCGAAAAACCTCGTCACTGAAGAAGCTAAGCAAGCAGACTATCAGGTCACAAATACACAAAAGCAAGAGTCGCAATTAGCCATGCTAAGTCGCTTGGAACTCTCCTATGATGCCCACCATGAATTGGTAAAACATTGTGAGAAACTCGGCATAGAGTTTTTATCAACGGCTTTTGATTCTGAGAGCTTGGATTTCTTAGTCAACGACCTTGGTTTAACCCGTTTGAAGCTACCCTCTGGTGAGCTAACCAATGCTCCTCTTGTTCTAGAGCATGCTCGCACAGGGTGTGATTTGATCGTTTCTACCGGTATGGCGACGCTGTCTGAGATCGAAACGGCACTGGGGGTTATTGCATTCGGTTATACTTCGGATGACAGTGCGACACCTTCAGTGCAAGCATTCCAAGAGGCTTACGCTTCTAATGAAGGTCAGCAGGCTCTAAAGAGTAAAGTGACCATCTTACATTGCACTACAGAGTATCCAGCGCCGATGGAAGAGATTAATCTGAAAGCGATGGACACTTTAGGACGTGCTTTTGATTTACCTGCTGGATACTCAGATCACAGTCAAGGTATCACTATTCCTATTGCTGCCGTTGCTCGTGGTGCCGTGTTGATTGAAAAACATTTCACGTTGGACAACAACATGGAAGGACCAGATCATAAAGCCTCCCTTGAGCCTCAAGATCTAACGGCAATGGTGAGTGCTATTCGTCAAGTCGAGAAAGCACTAGGTAGTCGTGTAAAAACACCAACGGTATCAGAGGTGAAAAATAAAGCGGTGGCGAGAAAAAGTCTGGTCGCAGCTCGTGATATTAACGAAGGTGAAGCATTTTCACCCGAAAACATGACTATCAAAAGGCCGGGCGATGGTATGTCACCTTATCGCTATTGGGACATGCTCGAACGCACTGCTTCAAAGGTATATAGAGCTGGAGAGCTGATTCTTGAGTAACGCCGTTTCTAAGTTACCAATTGTATTAATTGGTGGGGGCGGTCATGCTAGTGTGCTTGCCGACATATTACTTCGCCAAGGGCGTGAGATAGTCGCGGTGATTTGTCCTGATGACATTTCTCAGCGTCGAGTCTTCTCTGGAATCAAGCAGTTTCATAAAGACAGTGACATAGAGCAGTTTTCTTCTCAGAGTGTGAGTTTAGTGTTAGGTATTGGCGCTATGCCTAAATCTAGCTTGCGGGAAAAAATCGCTAAATACTTCATTGAATTAGGGTATCACTTTGAAAGTGTGATTGCTGAAACAGCATTTGTCTCTGAGTATGCGACGTTAGAAAATGGTGCTCAAATTATGGAAGGGGCAGTTATACAGGCTGGTGCATCCATAGGGCTACATAGCATCGTCAATACTAGTGCGCTTGTAGAGCACGATTGCCAGATTGGTGCTCACAATCACATTGCTCCCAAAGCAACATTATGTGGCCAAGTCGAAACTGAATATGGCTGTTATGTAGGGGCGAATGCAACGGTGATACAAGGTGTTACATTAGGCACACTTTCTATTGTCGGAGCGGGTGCTATTTTAACGAAACCCCTACCATCACAAAGCATATGTTATCCTTTTAGAAGCATAATCGAATCATATTAGCTTGCTGTAAGTTACCAAACATTCAAGAAATTAAAATTAGGTGTGCCATGAGTCATTGTTGGAATAACGTGCTAATTAAACCTGATAACACCATTCGAGACGCATTAGAAATCATAAATAATGAAGCGTTGCGAGTCGTGTTGGTTGTAAATGAAGAACAAGTATTACTTGGTGTCGTGACAGACGGTGATATTCGACGAGGCTTGCTAAACAATCTACCTTTGACTGAATCTGTATCAAAGGTGATGAATACCAGTCCAACAACTGCGCTTGAAGGCTCTTCTCGAGAAGAGCTGATTGATCTGATGGAAAAACACGATATTTTGTCGGTTCCGTTACTTGATGCAAGCGGCAAGGTCATTGGGCTTGAGACGCTTCATGGAGCACTTCATCAACCGAAACACCAGAACCCAGTATTTATTATGGCTGGTGGGTTTGGCACACGCCTTAAACCGCTTACCGATACATGCCCTAAACCTATGCTGCATATCGGTAATAAGCCAATCCTAGAAACCGTCATTCGCAGTTTTATCAAAGCAGGTTTTGTTAATTTCTACATTTCTACTCACTATATGCCAGAGCAAATTCAAGCGCATTTTGGCGATGGGAGTGAAATGGGTGTGAACGTTACCTATGTTCATGAAGAGCAGCCTTTAGGTACTGGCGGTGCATTAGGATTATTACCTAAGGATTTACCAAAAGATCTGCCATTGATTATGATGAATGGCGATGTTCTGACTAAGGTCGACTTCCAACGTCTTCTTGATTTTCATGTTGATAACGGCGCTGATGCGACAATGTGCGTGAGAGAATACGACTATCAGATCCCATACGGCGTGATTAATGGCGAAGGCAACAAAATCACCAGTATGGTAGAAAAACCAGTTCAGCGCTTTTTTGTCAACGCGGGTATTTATGTTGTGTCGCCTGAAGTTATTGCTTCGGTACCTAAAAATCATCGAGTGGATATGCCGACGCTGCTTGAAGAGCATATGAATGAGCGTGATAACGTTTTAATGTTCCCAATTCATGAATATTGGTTGGATATCGGTCGTATGGACGACTTTAATCGCGCGCAAGCAGATATTCATACACTAGGGCTGGACTAAGTTTTGAAAACCGTTGCTGTTATCGGATTGGGTAATATTGCTACCCGACATAGAAGAAATTTAAAGCTATTGTTTCCACAGTGTAGACTTCTGGCTATGTCGGCGAGTGGGAGAGTTCCAGCCGCTCCTGTATCGGATTGTGACGAAGTCGTCTCTGATGTTGACGAGATCATTCGCTTAGGTGCGGAACTCGTTATTGTTGCATCTCCTGCACCTTTCCATGCTGAGCATACAATCCCGTTATTGAAGGCTGGTATTCCAACGTTGATTGAAAAACCAGTGACGACACGTATTGAAGATGTGCAGCACTTACAGACTGTTGTTGATAACACGCAAACGCCTGTTGCTGTCGGTTATTGCTTACGTTACTTGCCTTCAAGCCAGGAAGTAAAAGCACTCTTAGACAAGGGGATAATTGGAGAGCTCTATAATGCGTATATTGAAATAGGACAGTACCTACCTGATTGGCGCCCAAGTAAGGATTATCGAAGCAGTGTTTCTGCTAATGCTGAACTAGGCGGGGGCGCACTATTAGAACTCAGCCACGAGTTAGATTATGCACAGTGGCTTCTTGGTGATTTAACCATACGACACGCTCACTTGCGCTCTTCAGATGAACTGGGCTTAGAGGTGGAAGATTTGGTTGATGTTGTCACAACTACCCAGAGTGGTGCTTTGGTCAATATTCATTTGGATTTTTTACAGCGCCAAGCTTATCGACGCTGTCGCTTTGTAGGCAGTAAAGGCACAGTTGAGTGGGACCTGATTAAAAATGAGGTTAAGCAGACGAACCATACTGGTGAAAGTACTGTTTATAGTGACGCAGCTTGGGACAAAAACAAAATGTACCTCAATATGTTGCAAGACTTCATCAATATGACCCAAGACAATAAGCATAGTTGTATCGACCTTCAACAGGCTGGTAAAACGGTCGAGTTAATCGAAACAATTAAGCAGCATGCTAAAACTCAAACCCAAGGTTAGGCGACCCAATGAAAAACTATGCATTTATTTTTGTTCGCGGGGGCTCAAAAGGCTTACCAGGCAAGAACATTAAACCACTTGCTGGTAAACCCCTATTGCAATATTCGATTGAAACAGCGAAAGCCTGTGCATCGATTAGCGATGTTTTTGTTTCAACTGATGATAGCGACATTGCCAAAGTCGCCGTGGGTTGTGGTGCAACATTGATCGAACGCCCACAAGAGCTAGCAACAGACACAAGCCCAGAGTGGCTTTCATGGCGTCATGCTGTTGAGTGGGTACAAGCCAACTATGGCGATTTTGCTCACTTTATTAGTCTGCCAGCAACGAGCCCTTTACGTAGTGTTGAAGACGTGGAATCGTCAATCCTACAACTTCAGAAAGATTCTGCGGATATTTGTATTTCCGTGACTCCCGCAAGCCGCAGCCCATTTTTTAACATGGTAAAGAAAGATGAGCACGGTTTGGTTGAATTAGTGAATAAGCCAAGCGGTGAAGTGGCGAGGCGACAAGATGCCCCAGAAGTGTTTGATATTACGACCGTTGTTTATGCGACAACCCCTCGTTTTGTCTTAGATAATTACGGACTGTTCAGTGGCAAAGTGACGAGCATCGAGGTACCGAAGGAAAGGGCCGTAGATATCGATGATATTTATGATTTTAAACTAGCGGAAGCTATTGTTATGGGTGAAGAGTGATGAATGAACTTCTAAAGAGTAAGACGATATTAATTGCTGGAGCTGGAGGCTTATTGGGATCTCGTTTAGTTCCTGCTGTGCTTGCTCAGGGAGCAAAAGTTATTGCTGCTGATATCAATGTTGATGCAACGAAAGAACGTTTAGAGAGTATGGGGGGTGAGCTGGATAACGAATCACTCTCGTTAGTTGAGCTGGATGTTACTAATGAGCACTCAGTGAAGGCTTTTTTCGAGGGTTGTAATGCGCCGTTAGATGGAGCCGTAAACACGACTTATCCAAGAAACAAAACCTACGGTAAGCATTTCTTTGATGTGAGCTTTGACAGTTTCAATGACAATCTGTCTCTGCATTTAGGGAGTGCGTTCTTGTTTGTTCAGCAAGCTGCCGCTTATTTCAAGCGCACTGAGCATCCTTTATCATTAGTGAATATTTCCTCGATATATGGTGTTGTCGCTCCTAAGTTTGATATTTATGACAACACTCCGATGACGATGCCAGTTGAGTATGCCGCGATTAAATCCGCGATCCAGCATTTGAGTAAATACGCTGCAGCCTACGTTAATGACAGCCGTTTCCGTATAAACTGTGTTAGTCCTGGTGGGATCTTTGATCATCAACCAGAAGCTTTTTTAGAGGCTTATAAAAGCAACACCCACGGTGCAGGTATGCTAGATGTAGAAGAGGTTGTTGGTTCTGTGCTCTTCTTGCTCTCTGAGCAATCTCGTTATGTAACAGGACAGAATATCGTCGTGGATGACGGGTTTAGTCTTTGATTTAAATAAAAAAGGGCCATAGGCCCTTTTTTATTGTTTGGATGTTTTTAGCTGCTCTAAAAACTGCTCAGGTGTATTCATATATGGAATATAGCTCTTGATTTTAGCGTCATCCCAACTCCACCATTGAGTATCTAGCAATCCTTTAATAATCTCCTCAGAGAAGCGATATTTGATCACTTTGGCAGGTACTCCTCCCACTATCGCGTAAGCTGGTACATCTTTGCTTACAACGGCTCCTGCTGCGATTACGGCCCCATCTCCTATTACCACTCCAGGTAGCAGGATCACATTCGCACCTATCCAAACGTCATTGCCAATAACGATTTTTTGGGTGTTCGCTATGTGTGAGATAGACTTATCTTCAGATACAAAACCGGGTTTTTTGCTGTATGTGAAGGTATTTGTCGATACCATGCTTAAGGGGTGGTTTCCAGCTACAGTAACGTTGTCTGCTGAAATATTACAGAACGCCCCAATAGACTCAATTAAGCGTGTTTGGCTCCAAAATTGCTCATAGCCTGTAGAATATTTACCTACAGTAAAACCAAAGAGTTTTTCTGAGATATAACGATACCCTTCTTTAAATTTCCCATGCTGGTCTCGACACAGCTTTCTTCTCATATAGCTGAGTTTGATAGCATGGTAAGGATTGAGCGTTTTCTTTCCGATTCGACGTTTGGCAAGTAGGTGCCCATATTTATCTAAAGTAGCTCGTTCGTGTTGTGAAAGGTTGTAATCTGTCATAACGGCCTTGTCTGCTAGAGTGTCGTTGGAGTTTGCTTTGTCTCAATGATAACGTACTGAATGCTATCGAGTCTCGCTTATATGTTTGTCTAATGATAAAATGTGAGCACTTTCAACTTCAATTTAAAGCAATATTGGTTACAGATGGCTTAGTGTTGATAGTGCCGATCTCTCGTGCTATTTCTCACTAACTAATCGCCCACAAGTGATAGCGATGTGGGTTCCGCTATACACCGAGTTTGCTGCTTTCAGTGCAACGATCGTATTATTGTTTCCAATAAAGTCCTATATATCGCCATACGCCCAACCTAGTGTTAAAATCACACTTTAATTACATCCCATATCGAGATTTCTAAAATGAATACAAAAGAGTCAGTAAAAGAACTAATTGCTAAGGTCCTAAACGTATCAGTTAGCGTTGTTGATGATGAATTAGCGG
>NZ_JCBDGU010000007.1:0-30868 GCF_059834255.1 Vibrio sp. R11-SG3-ISO9 | reverse complement strand
CAATTTAATAAAAACGAAAGCACTTTAAGTGCTTTCGTTGTTTTGGAAGTTTGAAATGGCTAGATTTACATTTGAAGTTTGTAAGCAAGATCAGGTTGCTGATCTGGTTAAGTATATTGATGAGCATTGGGCTAAGAATCATATCCTTGTAACCTCTCGAGAATTGCTAGATTGGCAGCATAAAAATCTCGATACAGGCGATTACAATTTTGTTATGGCTAGACACAACAAAAGCGGTGAGATATGTGGTGTGCTCGGCTTTATCCCAACATCTCACTTTTCGGCTGAGCTCGAATCAGAGAAAGAAGTTTGGTTAGCGATCTGGAAAGTCAACGAGGGACCGAAATACATCGGTTTAGGTTTAGGGCTTCTCAACTTTTTGAAGCGCGAGTTCTCGATTAAGAATATTTGTTCTATCGGTATTAGTCAGATTGTTTTCCCTATGTATGAAACACTCGGTTTCACCGTGGGGAAAATGAACCAACTAGCTCTATTGAATAATACCCTTTCTGATTACCGTATAGCTAAGGTTCCAGAGACGTTTACTTCCTCTATAGGTCAGAAAAATGACCAGTATAAAGTGGTAGACATTGTGAAAGACCAAGTGGCGTCTGTATTGTCAGACAGTGACTTATATACAAATAAAACACAGAAAGACGGACAATATTTTACTACTCGTTTCTTGGAGCACCCTAAGTTCGAATACCGTTTTCTCGGGGTTTACAATAAAGACAAATTAGAGAGTTTTCTTGTTGTTCGTGTGGTTGCTCAGAGTGAATCCAGTGCTATGCGGGTCGTGGATATTCAAGGTGACCTGTCTTCAATTGGCCGAGTTACAGCGCATTTGCACGAGTTGCTTGTTGCGGAAGGGCATGAGTATTTAGATATCATGCAATATGGTATGGACGAAGAAAGCCTTGTCGATGCTGGTTTCTTGCAAGTTGATACGGATGGGGAATTAATTATTCCTGATTACTTTCAACCGTTTGTGCAAAAAAATATTCCTATTTATTTCGCGCGCCAAAGCCAGGAAAGCGAACAATCGTTCGTATTATTCAAAGGCGATGCGGATCAAGACAGACCAAATATAATGTAGAGGAGCAACATGTCTCAGCCACTAACCGTTGTTATGTACCACTATGTTCGTCGAATCGCGGAGTCGCGGTACCCAGAAATTAAAGGCTTAGAACTTGAACTCTTTGTTGAACAACTCGAGTTCTTTGCTAAACATTATAATGTTGTGACGATGGAGCAAGTGTTAGCAGCAAAATACCATAATCAAGCTTTACCAGAGAAAGCTTTGTTGCTTACTTTTGATGATGCTTATTCCGAGCACTTTACTCACGTATATCCTATTTTGAAGAAAATGGGTATGCAGGGTTCTTTTTATGTACCAGCAAAAACAGTGCTTGAACACAAAGTGCTAGATGTGAACAAAATTCACTTCATCTTAGCGTCTACCTCCGATATTCAACAGCTTGTTGGCTCTCTTAAGATAGAAGTTGAGCGCTATACAAGCGATTATGATCTAAAGTCATTCGACGAGTACTACGCGGAGTTTGCGGTTGCGAATCGCTTTGATTGCCAAGATGTGATTTTTGTGAAGAGAATGCTTCAGCATGCATTGCCAGAAGAACTTAGAAATATTGTTTCCGATAAGCTTTTTGCTCATTATGTGGGTATGGATGAAGCTGCGTTTTGTCGAGAGTTGTACATGGATAAATACCAACTTGAGCAGTTAGTTCGAGACGGAATGCACGTTGGTTGTCACGGTTATGATCATTATTGGTGGAATAAGCTTGATGAAAAATCCTTAGAGATTGAACTAACCCGCTCTAAAGAATTTTTAGCCTCGCTTGGTTGTGACATGCAAAATTGGACAGCCTGTTATCCTTATGGCTCTTCTAGTGAAGAGGTTGTGGTTGAGCTAGAAAAACAAGGATGTAAAGTCGCATTTACCACCGAAGTACGGGTTGCTGATTTGGCGTTGGATGGCCCACTCTTGTTGCCTCGTCTAGATACCAATGACTTACCTAAAGATAACAAAGCCAGTGTAAATCATTGGTATGAGAGTGCTTAGAAAAACAGGCGCGCTTAAATACTAAAGTTTTGAGCGCGTTTTTCAAAATGATTAACAAGGAAAGTCGCCATATCGTTGCCTATATGAGAGTCATAAGTGTGCGCATCGATAGGTACTTCTTTGTAAAGTAAAGACAGTGTGTATAAAGCCGTAGACGTTACCCCGGTAATTGAAGATATCTTGATGCCTTTATTTGCTAACTCAAGCTCAATCGGTGACTCACTTTTATGATAAGTGAGATTAGGTAATGCTTTAACGGCACTGGTTACTTCTTCAGACTCGGTTCTGTGTGGAAAGTAGATCACAGGGGTATTTTTTTTTGCAATGACTTGTTCTAGTTTGGAAATATAAGCATCAACACTTGGTTGGTTCTTATCTCCTATAGATCCCTCACCAATAAATGCAACGGGTGCTGAAGGGTCATAGCAGTTTGACGCTCCAATACTTTTTCTAATCGAGTCGAGAGTATTGAGCTTTAAAGGACACACTGGATTTTCTATATCGAAAATAGAGAACATTTCGAAGTTCTCAGCATAAGGTATTGTGCCAATCTTTTTACATCCCTGTAATTGGATCAATAGGTCTTGTAGAAAGCGAGTTCGACTAAATGATTTTTTGTCTTTGATGTATTTGTAGTATTCGTATAAGTTGCCCATTCCATCGTCAATGAATACCAGCTTTTTAGCAGGTAGATTTCTTTGGAACATACGAGTACGCCAAGATGTATATTCAGAGAAAAAGAAATGCTCGATTGACTCGCCATTTGCTAGCTTTTTGACTTCTTTTAGAACACGCGGAATAACAAAGGTACGGTTTGAGCGACCAACTTCAATAATATGGTCCCATTTACTTTTGTCATAAAGCTGAGCGAGGTGTTGTTTACCTTTCTCTGTGTTTTGCTGAACTAAAACCAGGAGATTATTTTTAGTTTGATAGGCATCTCTGGCTTCATTTGCGCAGATGTATTGAAATGGGGATGTTACGAGAAATACGTTCATAAAAGACCTTGTTCATTAACCTAATTCAGCATACTGAATTGAACGCTCCAAAGAGCCTTTGTTTCTTTTAAAGACAGAGTGGGCTTGGTTAGCCATGTTGGTGGCGCTATGCTTATCTTCGAGTAACTGGATCACTTTAGAGTCTAAGCTATGACCTTCACAAATCATTATGCCATCTGTTGATAATAGCCTTTCAGTGATCTCTTTGAAGTTGAAGTAACTTGGTCCAGATATGATAGGGATTCCTAAAGCCGCTGGCTCGAGTACATTGTGACCACCAACCTTATCACCAATTAAGCTGCCTCCCATAAAACAGATATCTGCAGCACCAATTAGAATCAGCATCTCTCCCATTGTATCACCTACATAAACTTGCGACTTTGCACAAGATTGAATGTCAGCGTTCGTTCTACGAGTGGTTGTAAAACCTGAGGATTGACATAACTGGACAACGCTATCGAATCGCTCTGGATGGCGCGGGACTATAATGAGCAAAGCGTCCGGATAGATCTCCAGTACGTTTTTATGTGCATTGAGTATCTGCTCGTCTTCACCTTTGTGGGTGCTAGCTGCGATCCATATTGCACGGTGCTCCCCAAGCTCTGACCTTAGTGCCTTTGCTTTCTCTTTTATTGTATCGGCAATTTGTATATCGAATTTGATGGAGCCAGTAATGGCAAGTTTACTCTTTGCAACACCAAGTGATTCAAAGTGGTCCGCGTCAGACTGACTTTGGCACAGAATCTTGGTTAGATAAGGTTCTATAATATTGAAAACTGGCTGAAATCTTGCGTAGTTATTTCGAGACTTTTCAGACAACCGTGCGTTTACGATTGTGATTGGTACACCAAACTTAGAAACTTGATGAAGTGTGTTCGGCCACAACTCCGTTTCAATGATCAGCATCTTCTTCGGTTGTATCGCTTTAAGAAAGCCTTTTACAGCGAAACCAAAATCAATAGGCATGTATCTGTGTTCAACTAAACTACCGAGCTTCGCAATCTGTTCAGCACCTGTACTGGTGGTTGTAGTGACAATGATCGGCTGTTCTGGGTTTTGCTTTTTGATCTCTTTGATAAGAGGTGTAGCTGCGATACTTTCACCAACAGATACTGCGTGAATCCAAATAGGGCGCTGATTTGATGTCAGCTTAGGTGTTATGCCAAAGTGCTCTTTCCAGCGTTTGCCAAACTTGGGTTTGTTTGGCTTACTTTTGTATAAGCCAAATAGAAGCAAAGGAGCGACAAGTGCGAGGATCAGCGTGTAGAAAAACCGAATTAACATGCGCTTACCGAAATGGCTTCTAACTTATGGATACTATTGATGACTTGTTTCGGTGATAGCTCCGTCAGACATTTTAAGTGCTTGAATTCACATTCACGCTGGAAACAAGGACGGCAATCAATGTCTGTATGCACAATCTCGACCCTCTCAGCCAGTGGTGGTGTGTATTTCGGCGAAGTTGAGCCGTAGACAGCAACAACGTTACAACCCACAGCAGCGGCAACGTGCATCAAGCCAGAATCGTTTGCAACCACAGTTTGACAAGCACCAAGCAGATCTACTGCTTCAATTAGGCTTGTTTGGCCAGCTAGGACATGAATTTGTGATTGAAGCTCATCAGGAACAAGAGCCTTAATGTTGTTACACGTTTCCAAATCTTTTTGAGAGCCAAACAACCAAACTTGCTTACCTGCTTTACTCATCGATGTGGCGACTTCTGCGTAATGCGTTTCAGGCCATTTTTTAGCAGGCCCAAACTCGGCTCCTGGACAAAGGCCAGTGATTGCATCATCCAGAGTAAGCTGAAACTTTTCCGTGGTAGCTAGCTGCTGGTCTTTGAAAATAGTTAGAGCTGGCCTAGGTAATTGCTCTAACCCACCCAGAGAACCCGAGTCGATCATTTCTGCTTTAGGGTGGGCGAGGGCGACATAGCGCTCAACCATATATTGGAATGATTTTTTATTTGGGCGCAGGTCATTCAACAGACCATATCGCATTTCACCTTTCCAGCCCGTGCGTTTTGGAATGCCAGCAAACCATGGGATCAATGCTGATTTAGCCGAGTTAGGACAAATGAAAGCTTGATCATATTGAGCTTCACGCAGTGTTTTACCAATTGCTCGACGACCGAGAAAGTTAAATTCACCATGACCAATCGGCATATTAATCGCTTGGTTGACCTCTGGCATACGCTCGAGAATTGGCTTACACCAACCGGGCGCAATCACATCGATGACCGCATCAGGATGTTGTTGTTTCAAGGTGATGTAAAGTGACTGTGACATCACCATATCGCCCACCCAAGATGGACCTATGATCAGAATTTTCTTCATCGTGTATACGTCTTGAGCCACAGCTCTCTGTCTTCGTAAGGGTTATAAGTACTTTCAGGATCTGGTTGAGTGGTTAAAAAACGAAGCACCCACATGTACTGTTCTGGGCGCTTTCTTACCGCATCTTCAATAAATTGATTCATTCTCTGTGTGTCTTGATGATCGCTTTTTGAAGGATAATTCTGCCAAGCAGGAAGTACATCGATACTGAATTGACCAGTTTGAGCGTCATAGTTAGAGAAGACCGGAATGATTTTCGCGCGGCTTACTTTGGATAACTTACCAAGTCCAGGCAATGTCGCTTTTGGTACATTGAAAAAATTGACGAAAATACTGTGTTCACGACCGTGATCTTGGTCAGGTAAGTAATACCCCAAATAGCCCTCTCGTACTGATTTGATAAACGGTTTGATGCCGTTATCTCGTTCATAAACTCGACCGCCATATTGCACTCGTTGTCTATGCATTAACCAATCAGTCACCGGGTTCTTCTGTTTCTTTGCCATCGCAGAAACAGGTAAACCTTGAGATGCTAGGTAGATAGCTGGAATATCAATACCCCAGCTGTGAGGCACTAATAGGATAGCCTTGTGCCCTTGTTCCAGTGTTTCATGAATATTGTCGATACCATGAATGGTTGTATTTTTGGTTAACCATTTTTGGCTGCGTAGCGACAGAGAAGCAAAGTTAAGCAAAAAAGAAACAGCAGTGGTTAGCGTTTTCTCAAGCAGCTGTTCCTTTTCTTCGTCACTTTTTTCTGGGAAACAGAGACCGAAGTTAATCCAAGCATTGTTAATGGTTCTACTTGGCTTTTTAAGCGCATATTTTGCTAGTTTACAGCTCAACCAGTATTTTGTTTTTTGTGGGAAAAAGACTAAGGGTATTCCCAGTAAAATACCAAACCATGTTCCCCAGTGTTTTGGAGCAAGAAAGCCCCACTCGAAGGTGGGGTTGTAGGCATCTGGGTCGAAGTCGTTACGCTTCTCAGTCATTGAAAACTCTCAGCTATTAAATGCTCTTCATCTTGTAAGAAGAGGACAATTATTTGTTCTGCAGCACCATGTATTCTGCAACACCTTCAGCAACTGTTTTAAATTCGATATCACAGCCAGTTGCACGCAGCTTAGTTAAATCTGCCTGAGTGAACTCTTGGTATGCGCCTTTTAGGTGTTCTGGGAATGGAATAGTCTCAATATCACCTTTTCCGTGGTGCTTGATGACTGCTTTTGCGACCTCTTCAAAAGATTCGGCATTGCCAGTACCTAGGTTGAAAATACCTGATACGCCATTTTCTAAGAACCACAAGTTTACTGCTGCTACGTCACCCACATATACAAAGTCACGTTTAAATGACTCACTGCCAGCGAACAGCTTTGGATTTTCACCCGCATTCATTTGATTGTTTAGATGAAAAGCAACCGAAGCCATACTGCCTTTATGGTCTTCACGAGGGCCATAAACGTTGAAGTAACGGAAGCCTGTGATTTGTGAGAGTTTTTCGTTATGTGCGGCTGCATCTTCTTGCAAGCGACGAACATAATTGTCGAACTGCTGCTTAGAGTAGCCATATACGTTTAGAGCGCCTTCGTACTCTTTCTCTTCAATGAAAGTATCTGTTTCACCGTAAGTAGCGGCAGAAGAGGCATATAGGAACGGAATTTCGCGCTCAACACAGTAATGGAGTAGCTCTTTTGAGTACTCGTAGTTGTTAAGCATCATGTACTTGCCATCCCACTCGGTTGTTGCAGAGCATGCACCTTCGTGGAAAATCGCTTCGATATGACCGAAATCATCACCTGCCATGACTTGAGTTAGGAAATCGTCACGATCCATGTAATCCGTGATGTCTAGGTCGACAAGGTTTTTGAACTTCTTACCATTTTTGAGGTTGTCGACGACTAGAATATCGTTGTGGCCTGCTTCGTTTAGCGCCTTAACAATATTGCTGCCAATCATGCCAGCGCCACCAGTTACGATAATCATATTTTACCTACTCTTTTGAATACAAAACTATCGCGAGTATAGCAAGGAATGAACAATTCGGGCTAGTGCAAACCAAGGTTACTCGGCTGTTAGCACCTGAATTAACTTCATAAATTTGGCATGCGGTCAGGGAGTGCGATATCACTATGATGGATACTTACTAGTTGGATAAGAATTGAGCTTCGCCGACCAGATGTTAACGGCTCGATCTATCGGTTTAGGGGCGATATACTAACTCTCTAAACAGATAGGGATTCGAAATAGAAATGAAGACACGTGACAAGATCGTTTATGCGGCGCTAGAGCTATTTAATGAGCACGGCGAGCGTAGTATCACTACCAACCATATCGCTGAGCATATTGAGATCAGCCCAGGTAACCTTTACTACCATTTCCGCAACAAGCAAGAAATTGTGCGTGATATCTTCACTCTGTATTCTGCTGAGCTTTTAGAGCGATTTACCCCAATTCAAGGTCAACAAGAGAGCCTAACTCTACTTAAACACTACTTGGACTCTATCTTCACTTTGATGTGGAAATACCGATTCTTTTACGCAAACCTTCCTGAGATTTTGTCTCGCGATGAGCAGCTTCACAACGACTACATGGCGGTACAAGAGCGTTTGCAATCAAACCTAATTGCGATCATGCGCGCATTCGTGGATTTGAACTTGTTGAAGGCATCAGAAGATGAGATGAAATCCATGGTGACTTCTCTGCACCTTATTGCATCGAGCTGGTTGGCTTATCAATCTGCCATGTCACCAAGAACGGAGATTACAGAGCAAGTCGTTCACCAAGGCATGCTACAGATGATCGCAGTCGTGAAACCTATTGCAACCACTCAAGGATTTGAGCAACTAACACTACTGGAAGATGGTGTAAGGGCGTTGAATGGATAGTTGAAAGATACGAGTGACGGGTTGCGAGATTCGAAAAGCTGCTTTCATCGTATGGCTGTTCGTTACTCGCTTACTCGAATCCCGTTACTGCTCTTATTCTCTTCGCATCTCGTTTACTCGAATCCCGTTACTGCTCTTATTCTCTTCGTATCTCGATTACTCGCATCCCGCATCTGATCTTATCTTACCAACCAGCTTTTAGGATTCTGAGCCTGACTGTTTCGACGGATCTCAAAGTAGAGTGATGGGCGAGACTGACCGCCAGTATCACCAGCAAGCGCAATGGCCTCGCCGGCTTTTACCTTATCGCCTTCTTTCTTGAGCAAAGCTTGGTTAAAGCCGTATAACGTCATATCACCTTTACCATGATCGAGTAACACTACTAAGCCGTAGCCACGCAGGTATTCAGCAAATACCACCGTTCCAGAATAAACGGACTTCACCTGTTGGCCGTAGCTGGCGTTAATTACCATGCCTTTCCAGTTGATTTGCCCGGTTTGTCGAGAGCCGTAGTTATGTAATACCTTTCCTTTGATTGGCCACGGCAGTTTACCTTTGCGTTTTGCTAAGCCGTCCATTGGAACAGCATTACGCCTCTCACGAGCGGCTTTTTCTGCTTTTGCAATCTCTGCTTTTAGGCGAGTCTCGTTACGTTGCAGTTCTGCAAGATAGTTTTGGTCACCAGAAATGCTTTTCTTGATGCTTCCAACGGTTTTCTTGCGCTGAGCTTGAGTTTTAGCGAGCTGGTCGCGCTTGGTCGTTTGCTGTTTGAGTAGGGATGCGATTTGCTCTTGTTCTGCTTTACGAAGACGCTGGCTCTCTTCAAGTTCAGCTTGAGTCTGCTCAATCGCTTTAATCGTTGTCGCGCGCGCTTTGGCCAAGTGCTGGTAGTAATGACTAATACGATCTTCTTCGACACCCGTATTAAGAATGTGTGAAGAGGCTTTAGCACGACGAGTCATGTAATAAGTTTGAATAAGTTGCTCAAGCTTCTGGGTATGAACTTGCTTCTGAGTAGTAAGTGCTTGAATCTTATTGTTGAGTTGCTGAACGTTTGCATTTGCGGTAGCAAGCTGCTTCTTACTTTCCTTGATTCCTTTCTCAAGTGAAGCAATTGAGAGCTCTTGTTTCTTGAGGTTGGCTTGCAGGCTATCCAGCTTCTTTTGTTGAGAAGATAGGGCTTGTTGCTGGCGAGAGATCTCGCTCTTAACACCCTTCAACTCACCTTGGGAAGCTGCATGAGTAGTAGCAGGGGAGGTTGCGATACCAAAAGTAGTGGATAACAAAAGAGCACAGCTCAAAGTACGAATCTGTTTTATAGTTTTTGTCATCTAGCTACAGCCTACTAATTAGTCCTTGGTGCTTGATTATTATGTGTGTATTGAGTGATAGATTCCAGATACTTTAGAATAAACGAGATTCGGGATGCGAAGAGCCAAAGAGTGGTGACGAGATGAGGGGTACGAGATTCGAACAAACCTGATCTTGTCTTCTAGCTCCTCACCACTCGTTTACTCGAACCTCTCACCTGCTTTTGTTCTCTTCGCCACTCGCTTACTCATATCCCGAATCCGCTCTTAAATCCCATCACCATGAATAAAATTCTGAGAGCGCCCATTAAACCCTTGATCCATATCCAGAGACGGCTTGTCTGTTTTAGGCTTACCAACAATCTTAGCTGGAACACCAGCAACCGTAGTATGCGCTGGAACAGCTTGTAGAACTACAGAGCAAGAACCGATTTTCGCACCTTCACCGACTTCAATGTTACCCAAGATCTTCGCACCTGCACCAATCATTACACCTTCGCGGATCTTAGGATGACGATCACCGCCTTCTTTACCCGTACCACCTAAGGTTACGTCTTGCAGGATAGATACATCGTTTTCAACAACCGCAGTTTCACCAATGACAATCCCAGTTGCATGGTCGAGCATGATTGCTTTACCAATGCGTGCAGCCGGGTGGATATCCACTTGGCATGCAACAGAGATTTGGTTTTGTAGGTATGTAGCCAGTGCAATGCGCCCTTGCTTCCACAACCAGTTGGCCACACGATAACCTTGCAGAGCGTGGTAGCCTTTAAGGTAGAGCAGCGGCATAGAGTGCATCTCAACCGCTGGGTCTCGTGTCACGGTCGCGCAAATATCACAAGCCGCAGCGTCGATAATTGATTGGTCTTCAGCAAAGGCTTGCTCAACCACTTCACGTACCGCCATCGCAGGCATAGAAGCAGTTTTCAGTTTGTTTGCCAGAATATAACTTAACGAAGCACCGAGACTGTCATGGTTGATAATGGTCGCATGATAAAAACTCGCAAGCATAGGCTCCTGCTCAGACTGCTCTCGGGCTTCCTTTACAATGCATTGCCAGACTTTTTGTTGTTCACAGTGTTTCATTTTTTACTATCCATATTTTTTGAAAGGCAGATACGAGTATCGAGATTCGGAATACGAAAAGCTAAAGAGCAGTAACGAGATGAGGGATACGAGATACAAAAAGACGAGTGGCGAAGAGCTAAAAGATGGGAACAGCTTTTGCTCTTTGAGTCTCGCATCTCGTCACTCGAATCCGCTTTTAATCCCTTCTCATCTCGTTTACTCGCATCCCGTATCTGCTTTTAATCTCTTCTCATCTCGCTACTCGAATCTCTCATCTGCTTTTTTAACCTTCCGATTTCTTATCTCGAGCTAGCAGATCTTGCGCAGCTAAGTGTGCATCTTTTCCTTGATACAACACTTGATAAATTTGTTCAACAATTGGCATCTCAACACCCATGCGTTCAGATAGAAGCCAAACCTCTTTGGTGTTGCGGTAACCTTCGACGACTTGGCCGATCTCTTCTTGTGCGGTATCGACATCTTTACCTGTACCTAAGGCTAAACCGAAGCGGCGGTTACGTGATTGGTTATCAGTACAGGTGAGTACCAAATCACCCAAACCAGCCATACCCATGAAGGTTTCTGGTTTCGCGCCCAGTGCAGCGCCTAAGCGACTCATTTCAGCTAGGCCGCGAGTGATTAATGCGGTACGAGCATTGGCACCAAAACCGATACCATCAGACATGCCAGCACCAATCGCGATAACGTTCTTAACCGCGCCGCCTAGTTGCATGCCGATAAAGTCATCATTCGCGTATACACGGAAGGTGCGGGTACAGTGAATCTTCTCTTGTAGCTCTTTTACAAACTCTTGGTCTGGTGAAGCGACAGAAATAGCAGTAGGCATACCTGCTGCAAGCTCTTTGGCAAACGTCGGGCCAGATAGAACAGCCAATGAATATCCATCACCAAGCACGTCGCTTGCAACGTCTTTCAACAGACGGCCTGTTTCTGGCTCTAGCCCTTTGGTAGCCCAACAAATACGTGAATCTGTTTTTAGGTGAGGTTTTAGACTGTTCAGTACAATGCCAAATACATGGCTTGGAACAACAACAAGCAGGTCGCGGGTTGCTGATACCGCTTTCTCTAGGTCTGATTCAATAATCAAGCTTTCTGGGAAGTCGATGTTTGGCAGGAACTCGTGATTAGCGCGATCAGCTTCTAAGCGAGCCATATGTTCTGGCTCATGGCCCCAAAGCACAATGTTGGCACCATTACGTGCAAGAGAAATTGCTAAAGATGTGCCGTAGGAACCAGCGCCAATCACCGTCATGGCGATCTCTTTGCCATAAGCGTCATTTGTGTCATTAGTGCGAGTTGTGTCTGTCATGCTTCCACCTGAAAGTCTTGAGGAAATGAGAAGAGTATCTTTTTACTTTATTGAATATACCGAAAATATAAAAAATGCACACCGCATAAGTCGCGCTGTGCATTTTTAAACGGTTAGATTAAGTCTTATTTGGCATTAAGCCTCGTATAACTTAAGCTTGCTCGCCTTCAGCTTGTTGAGCTTGGTTTTGTAGGTAGTTCATGAACAGAGCGTCGAAGTTAACTGGTGCTAGGTTCAGTTGTGGGAACGTACCTTTAACTACTAGGCTAGAGATAGTTTCACGAGCATATGGGAATAGGATGTTCGGGCAGAATGCACCTAGGCAGTGTGCTAATTGACCAGCTTCCATTTCGCTTGCCGTAAAGATACCACCTTGTTGTACTTCACATAGGAATGCTGTCTCTTCTGCGTTTTTAACTGTCACAGTAAGGCGCAGAATTACTTCGTAAACGCCTTGGCCAAGTTCACGGCTTTGAGTGTCTAGATCCAGTTTTACATCTGGGTTCCACTCTTTTTGGAACATATCTGGTGAGTTAGGTGCTTCAAAAGAAACGTCTTTTAGGAAGATACGTTGGATTGCGAAGTTTTGTTGTGCTTCTTGAGGTGCTGCTTCAGCCATTTTCTTGTCCTTAAAAATTTACATTGGGTTCCGTAATCAAAATGAGGTTACGTAACCTGAAAAACGAGTATATAGATAACTGTGTTACTAATAATGCTACTAGGAGTTACTTCTTACCCTTAACTAAAGGTAGGTTCGCTTCACTCCAAGCAACTAGGCCATTCTTAAGTAAGCTCACGTTTTCAAACCCAGCTTTTGCTAGTAGGTTTGCACTTTCTTGAGCGGTTTGACCTGTTTTACATACCACAATGATTGGGTCTGCTTTATGGCTTTCAAGGCTACCAAAGTTATTTGATTTGATATCTGAAGGCAAAATGTGAAGTGCGTCAGTAATATGACCTTTTTTGTATTCATCTTTAGTACGAATATCAACCACAATGCCATTTTCACGGTTCATCAGTTGTGTGGTTTGCGCTGCGGTGATCTCTTTGTAAGCCGCATTCGATGTTTTGATGACATTCATAATGATGGCAACCACTAAGCCAATCCATACGATGGCTAAAATCATATTCTCTTGAATAAAGGGTACTAACTCTTGCATATCTTAAACTCTTGTCGTTTGGGGCTAGAAACTATACCCAAGCATCTCGAGGTTACTTTGGTATATGGTTCTGGAGTATAGCGATAAAGGATTGCAGAATACAGAAGAAGCAGAGGGTTGTGAGTAAAGGCGCGGAATAAACCAGTTTTTGTCTAGAATTTATGCATTTACTTGTACACACTTATTCACTATGATGATCAATTAGTTGTTTAAGCTGAACAACGGATAGAGGTGAAATCTTAGCCTCTGTATATAAACGTTTATATTTTATGGGAATCATTATGAAAAAGATTGCTTTAGTAGCAGCGCTAGCTGTTAGCTTCTCAAGTGCGGCTTTTGCTGCTACTGAAACTGCAGCAGCTGCAGGTGCTGGTGCAGGCTCTAGTGGCGCTGCAGCAGGTAGCGCAGCAGCTTCAGCGGCAGCGGCGGGCACAGCAACAACTGTAGCGGTAACAACTGCAGCAGTAGCAGTAGGCGCAGCAGTAGCAGTAGCTTCTAACGACGGTGGTGCTACAACTACGACTAACACTCAGTAATTTCTTATTTGAGTGAATGAAAAGCCATTTTATGTGCGAACATAAAGTGGTTTTTTTATATCAGTGTGTTCTCAATATTGCTAGGAAGCGCAAACAATCATGATTAAACCTCTTATCGCCTCTTTAGGTTTGTTGCTTACGGGCTGTTCCCAGCAGTTCCAAGACTTAAATGCCACTTTTAATGAAGCCATGTTTGGAGATGCTGACGTTTCTACCACAGCTGAATATATCCAAGACCTGCCTTATGCCAGCATTTACGCGCAGATTAACGATCAAGGCAAAATATTTATGGTTTTGGCCTTTGTTGGGCAAAACCAAGAAACGGGCGCTGAGCAACTAAAGTGGATGTCTTCTGATAAAGCGATGATCGTGACCGAAAATGGCCGTGTGGTTCAAACTTTATTATTGCCTTACGAGAACCTATCTGGCCTAACAGCGAAGCCTGCGAATGCATTGGTGCCAAGCTTTGATATGTCGGCTGAACCTAAAGCGCAACAGTGGCAAGCCAACTATGATTGGCAGCCAGATTATCGATTTGGCTACAGCGCTAACGTTGTACGCACCTATGTAAACCAAGAAACGGTACAAACACCATTAGCTGCTATAGAAACAAGTAAGTTTATCGAGCAAGTGAGCTATCCAGCACTTGGTGAGCAAGTCGAAAATGAATATTGGGTAAATAGCCAAGGTAAGGTAGTGAAAACGGTTCAGTACCTCGGCCCAGATATGACTCGCTTAGAGCTAACTCTGCTTAAGCCTTATCAAGCGAACTAATCGGTGGTGATGAACAGTATGAAATCATTAATCAAATTAGGTAAACGTTCTGCATTGGCTTTGCTTTGTTCTTCGTTATGCCTATCAAATGTGACACACGCCCTTTCTTTAGAGCCTAACGCTCAGCAACCAAGAGCTCAAGAACCACAACTTAATGTTGAGTTGCCTGTTCAGGGCATTACTCTCAATTACTCACAGCCCGTTCGCCTTGAGCAGGTGTTAGATGACGCAAATGCCAATGGTGCATTAGGTTATTTTCCACTATCAGCACAACTGTTTGATCGTAATGCACAGCAAGAAGTTGATACTTTAAAAGCACGAGTAATCGAACAGTTGAACAAACTAGCGCAACAAGAACCACAAGTAAGAACAGTGATTACACAATTGGAGTCCTTTGATTACCAAGCGCGTTACTTTGTCGATTTAGATAGAAACGCAGTGATCTCCCAACCAGAGAAAAACCCGCTCTTGTTTTCAAAAGATATATCGCTTTCAAAAAACATATTGGTCTCAAAAGGGAAGACATTCGAATCGGGTAAGTCAAATCAAGCGCAACGTTTCACCTTGTATCTAACCCAGAGGCCAACTCACCTAACGATGGTTGGTGCAGTAAAACAAGCGCATAAACTCAAGTTAATCGAGCATGGCCAATTAGATAACTACCTCTCTATGCTACCAAAAGATGAGTTGCTCGAGGTTGCGGATAAAAGTACAGCAGTTGTGATTCAGCCAGATGGCCATGTTGATGAGGTAAGCTACGCCTACTGGAACAGTAAACAAGCTTACTTCGCCCCAAGTGCGATTCTTTTTATTGCTTTTGACTCTCTGCCTTCTGAGTTTTCAACTTTGAATCAAAATATTATCGAACTTCTACGTTATAAGGTTAATTTGTAATGTCGTCTAATCAATCATTTCCATTAACGCTTCTTGCAAGTTCGATCACTAGCGCTTTATTAGCTGCGAGTAGCTTTTCTGCTACTGCACAAGAACAGCAGCCTTCGGAAGTGGAAGTTTCAAGTTTTAACATTCCGACGTTAAAGCATTCGCAAACTAACTTTGGTGGCGTAGGCTTGATGCAGATGCCAACCGCACGTATGGCACCGGAAGGTGAATTTAACTTAAGCGCATCATTCAATAACGAATATTATTTTTACAACGTTAGCTTGCAGGTAATGCCTTGGTTAGAAACCACGATTCGTTATACCCAAGTTCAAGACTTGCTCTACACTGGTAATGGCAGCGGGGATTGCTCCCAAAACAGTTTTAGTGGTTGTACTAAGTACACAGATAAAGGTATCGACTTTAAAGTTCGCTTGATTGAAGAAGGATACTACCTGCCAGAATTATCTGTCGGTGTTCGCGACTTTGGTGGTACGGGCCTATTTGATGGTGAATTTATTGCTGCTAGTAAGCGATTTGGCCCGTTAGATGTAACTTTAGGTATGGGTTGGGGTTACATGGGTACCAGCGGTAATTTTACTAACCCATTCTGTAAAGCTAGCGATAGGTTTTGTGAACGCACGTCTGACTTCAAAGGTAATGGTGGCAGTATTGATTTTGAACGCTGGTTTAAAGGCGATGCAGCAATTTACGGTGGCTTGGAGTATCAAACGCCATTTAAGCCACTAACTTTAAAGCTCGAATACGACAGTAACGACTACTCTCAAGATTTCCCGGTAGTACGTGGTGGCGTTGATATGACACAACATACGCCTTGGAATGTAGGTGCTCTGTATCGTTTCAATGACTGGGCTACAGCCAAGGTGAGTTACGAGCGCGGCGATACACTAACCATGGGCTTTGACCTAACCACCAACTTCAATGAAATAGCCTCAATTTGGCGTGATACGGAAGCCGCAGAACTTCGTCCGAGTGAAGCAAGTAGCATGGGTGAGGTTGATTTAGCTAAACTAACAGAAGAGTTAGATACCATTGCAGGCTATGAGCAAGCGAAAGTTCTAGTTGATGATAATACGCTGGTGGTCAAAGGCGAACAGGTTAAATACCGCGATCGTGAAGTAGCACTTGAACGTGGAGCTACAGTAATCGCTAATCACGTCCCTGATTATATTGATACTTACCAAATTGTTGAAACTAGCAGTGCAGGTGAGCTTTCAGAAACGGATATTAATGCTAATCAGTTTAAAAAGTCGGCTAGCTACTCTTACTTAGATTCTGATATCAAAGACTCGACTCAGAATAGAGAAGTTGCATCTGGTTCAGCAGTGGAGTACCACGATGCTCGTGAGCGTTTCGATGTGTCGGTATCCCCAAACTTGGCCCAATCTTTCGGTTCAGCAGAAGATTTCTATCTGTATGCGTTAGGGGTATATACCAACGCCTCTTTTTGGGCTACTAGTAATATCGAGCTGTCGGGCTCTTTGTACATCAATCTTATCGATAACTACGACAAGTTTAACTACACAGTACCAGAAGACGGCACCGACCAAACTGCAAGGGTGAGAACCCTGTTCCGTGAATATGTAGAAGAGCCAGTTCGCCTAGACAGATTGCAACTTACTTGGTTTGAAGATTACGGTAGCGGTATTTATAGCCAAGCCTATGCGGGTTACCTAGAGAGTATGTTTGCGGGTGTCGGTGGTGAAGTACTTTACCGCCCATATAATAGTAATTGGGCTATTGGGGCGGATGTAACAGCCATCAGCCAACGTGATCCTGATAGCTGGTTTGAAACCTTTGATGAAGAGTGGCAAGCACACCCAACGGACCCAGGCCGTTCTTATCGAGTTATTGATAAAGGCACCACAGGCTTTGTGACTGGTTACTATATGCCACAGTGGGAGTTCTTAAGCGATACGCTATTTAAAGTCGGCTTTGGTAAGTTCTTAGCTGGCGATATAGGTACCCGTATCGACTTCTCTAAGCAGTTCAAGAGCGGTGTAATTGCAGGTGCGTTTGTTAGTTTAACCGATTTAAGTGAAGAAGATTTCGGTGAAGGTAGCTACACCAAAGGCTTCTATGTATCAATCCCATTTGATTTGCTAACAGTTAAACCAAGTTCAAACCGTACTCAATTCACATGGCAACCCCTAACCCGTGACGGTGGGCAAGTGTTAAACAAACAATACAATTTGTTTGAACAAACTGACGCAAGATCACCATGGTTCCAAAGGCCAAGTAAGGTGGAATAAGGCGAAGATACGAGTAAGCGGGATTCGAGATTCGAGATTCGAAGAGCTTAAGAGCAGATTAGAGTAAACGAGATGTGAGATTCGAAGAGCTGTTCTTCGCGTCTCGTGCGCGAATCCCGCCACTACTCTTTTATCTTTTCGTTTACTCGACACCCGCATCTCGAATCTGCTCTTTTGTCTTTTCGTCACTCGTTTACTCGCATCTCGAAACTGCTCTTTTATCTTTTCGCCACTCGTTTACTCACATCTCGAAACTGCTCTTTTATCCCTTCGCCACTCGTTTACCCGCATCTCGTATCTGCCCCTTAAACCATTCAACAAGGTTGATAATACAAACAAACTGTGGATAATACATACGGATTAAATTTGAGCATGTTTTTGATGCATGTTTTATAAAATCACCATTGGCTTTTTACCGTTCAAGGGGCCGCTTCTGGTGCACAGACAACTACGCAGTGTGATGTCGCGGTATATCAACGGGCGGTAGCGTGCCCGAAAGCAATTTAAAGTGGAATCGATATCAAACTATCACTCCTTTTCCCCTCCGTTTAAGCCATTGCCAATGGTAAGGTCAATTACTTTGTATCACTTGGACGTGATTACATTTTCTCAACTATGATTTGGTTAACATGAAGATTAAGAAAAATCGTCTCTTTCTTGCGTTATTGCCCGCCTTATTGGTTGGCTGTACTACTCCAGGCACGCACCTTACTACCGATGATAAGAATGTGATCCTTCCTTCAGAGGAACAACACGCTGCGGATATTTCAGATGTTGTTAACCTTTACCCTCTAACTGCTCAAACAGTCTCTAATTACAAAAGTAAAACTCAGTTAGTGTCTCAAGCTAACCCAGAATTAGATGTTGATATAGCTAAGTATGAGTACAAAGTTGGTGTGGGCGATATTTTGAATGTCACGATCTGGGATCACCCTGAACTGACGATTCCTGCGGGTTCTTATCGTAGCGCGTCTGAGGCTGGTAACTGGGTTCATGCAGATGGCACCATCTTCTACCCTTATATTGGTACGGTAGAAGTGGCTGGTAAAACTGTTCGCGAAATTCGTTCGGATGTGGCGGAGCGTCTAGCTAAGTACATTGAAAGCCCCCAGGTGGATGTGAATGTGGCTGCTTTCCGCTCTAAGAAAACTTACATCACGGGGGAGGTGTCAAACCCTGGTCAGCAAGCGATTACCAATATTCCTTTAACTTTGCTTGATGCAGTGAACCGCTCTGGCGGCTTATCTGAGGATGCGGATTGGCGTAATGTGTCTTTGACGCGCAACGGTGTTGAAGAAAACATTTCACTATATGGTCTCATGCAACGCGGAGACTTGACTCAAAACCGTTTGTTACAAGCTGGCGATATTGTTCACGTACCACGCAATGATAGTCAAAAAGTGTTTGTGATGGGAGAAGTGAACGAACCCCAGTTACTAAAGATTGACCGTGTCGGTATGAGTCTAACTGAAGCGCTGAGTAATGTGGGTGGCATCAACCAACTATCTGCCGATGCAACGGGTATTTTTGTGATTCGTACTTCTGATGATAAATCAGAACGTATGGCTGACATCTATCAACTTAATATGGAAGACGCCTCAGCTTTAGTTATTGGCACAGAGTTTGATTTAAAGCCGTACGATATTGTTTATGTAACGGCCGCACCGATCAGCCGTTGGAACCGTGTAATTGGACAACTTGTTCCTACAATTACCGGATTCAATGACCTAACCGAAGGCGTGTTGCGCATTCGCAACTGGCCGTAAATCAAAATACATTGAACATCGGGTCACATTCTGTGTGGCCTGATTTATATGGGTTGATAGTAATTTATGTTTAATAAAATTCTTGTCGTTTGTGTTGGCAATATTTGCCGTTCCCCAACAGGAGAGCGTGTTTTGCAAAAACTATTGCCAAACAAACAAGTAGCATCAGCTGGTATTGCTGCGGAAAAAAGTCGTTTGATTGGTAAACCAGCAGATGAAACCGCAATCCTGATTGCAGCAGAAAATGGTGTGGATGTGGAAGGCCACCAATCACAGCAAGTCACACCTCAACTTTGTGCGCAGTATGATCTGATCTTAGTGATGGAAAAAGGCCATATGGAAGCGTTGACTCAGATTTCTCCAGAAGCACGTGGAAAAACCATGTTGTTTGGCCAGTGGATCGGTCAACAAGACATTCCCGATCCATACCGCCAAAGCCGAGAAGCCTTTGAGCACGCTTATAAGCTGATAGAAGAAGCTGCACTGGCATGGGCGAATAAGCTATGAGTTATTGGGCTTAACTCTTAATCATCAGGAAGCGATAACATTAATTATCTAGGTTGGTTTGTTACTAATAAACCAACCCTAAAAACAGTACAATTTTTAGGAAGTAGCAATTCAATGACAACACAACCATCTAGGCAATCACAGACTGATAACTCAGATGAAATCGATTTAGGAAAGCTATTTGGTATTCTGCTTGATGCCAAGTGGTGGATTATCTTTACCACATTTATGTTTGCGGTTGGTGGTGTTGTATTTGCACTCTTATCCACTCCTATCTACAAAGCAGATGCATTAATCCAGATTGAACAGAAAAGCTCTGGCGGTATCTCTTCAATGGTTGGTGATATGGGTGAACTGTTCGCACAGGAATCCTCTGCAATTACTGAAATTGAGATTATCAAATCGAGAATGATCTTGGGGGAAACGGTCGATAAGTTTAATCTAACTACGGTTACCTCTCCTATTTACACACCTGTTGTTGGTAAAGGTATTGCTCGTTTAACCGGAGATGTTAATAACATTTCTGTTAGTCGTTTTGTGGTTCCAGGCTATGCTACCGGATATGCTCATACGATTCGTATCCTAGATGCAGAGCAGGGGGCTTACCAGCTGATTCGAGAAGACGAGCGTGTCATCCTAGAAGGTAACATTGGTCAACTAGCCACTGCTGACGATTACAGTCTTTTTGTAGCGGGCTTTGAATCCCACAAGGATTTTGAGTTTGCTATCGCTAATCGCAGTCGTCTTGAAGCAATTGAGTGGCTTAAGCAATCTTTGTCTTTATCTGAGCAAGGTAAGCAGACGGGCATTCTGAAGCTAAGCTTTGAGGGCGAGAATAAGCAGCAGATTTCTGAAATCTTAAACCATATTAGCCAAATCTATTTCTTACAAAATGTAAAACGTAACTCTGCGGAAGCAGAGAAAAGTTTAGCCTTCCTAGAGGGTCACCTTCCCGGTATCAAATCTCAGTTAACGACATTTGAAGATACGCTAAATAACTATCGTCAAGAAAACGAGTCGATTGACTTGGGCTTAGAAGCTCAGTCAACGCTAAAAGTGATGGTAGAACTGGAAGCACAACTGAATGAGTTGACGTTTAAAGAGAGTGAAATTAGTCAACGTTTTACCAAAGATCACCCTGCGTATAAATCACTACTTGATAAGCGTGCAACGCTTTTGAAAGAGAAAGAGCGCTTAAACCAGCAAGTGCAAAAGCTACCAAAAACACAACGTGAAGTACTGCGTATGACGCGTGACGTTGAAGTAAACCAGCAAATCTATATTCAACTTCTAAACAAAGTACAAGAACTAAGCATTATCAAAGCGGGTACCGTGGGCAATGTACGCATTTTGGATGATGCGCAAGCTTATGCGCGTGCAGTAAAACCGAAGAAGCCACTGATCGTTGTACTAGCTACACTACTCGGTGGCATGTTAAGCGTGGCATTTGTGTTCGTGAAAGCGGCATTCCATCGCGGTGTTGAAAGCCCAGACCAAATCGAAGAGATTGGTTTGCCAGTTTATGCCGCTGTGCCTAAGTCGGATTTGCAACTGGAATTAACTAACCGTTTTAAATCTAAGAAAAAACGAACTTCTGGAACCCAAGCTTTGCTTGCTGAATCTAACCCAGCGGATCTGTCTGTTGAAGCACTACGTGGACTTCGAACTAGTCTTCACTTTGCGATGCTTGAAGCCAAAAATAACATATTGATGATTTCTGGCCCTGCGCCAGGTATCGGTAAATCTTTTATCTCGACTAACTTCGCAGCGGTTGCTGCTAAAACGGGACAAAAAGTATTGTTGATTGACGCGGATATGCGTAAAGGTTATTTGCAACAAAGCTTCGGTGTTAAGTGGGATAATGGCCTATCAGACCTTTTAATCGGTAAGCAGAGCTTTACTGAGTCGGTTAAATCAACCCCGGTTGAAAACCTTGAGATTATTACTCGCGGACAAGTACCGCCAAACCCTTCAGAGCTTTTGATGCACCCACGTTTCGCGCAGCTAATGGAATGGGCTTCAAAAGAGTATGATTTGGTTATAGTAGATACCCCCCCCGTGCTGGCTGTAACTGACCCGTGCATTGTCGGTACTTTTGCTGGTACCACTTTAATGGTGGCTCGTTTCGGCCAAAATACGGTTAAAGAGATTGATGTCGCCCGAAGTCGCTTTGAGCAGTCGGGAGTTGAAATTAAAGGTGTTATCTTCAACGCAATAGAGAAGAAAGCATCAAGTTCTTACGGGTATGGTTATTATAACTATACCTACTCAAGTGATAAAAAATAGGGCTTACTGAAGCCCTTTTCTAAAAGTAAGAAAAATCTATTTTTATAAGGGATTGTCTAGGATAGATGATCTCAAATGAATGAAAAATGTCTCAGGTGAGGTTCAAAGTCTGAGGCCCCTCCTCCCTTCTTTAGAAAGAATATATCATGATAAAAACCAGAAAAATTCGCATAGCAGTCGTTGGTTGTGGTCGTATTTCTAAAAATCACTTTGGTTCAATTGAGAAACTAAATGATGAATATGAATTAGTTGCAGTTTGTGACAATAATAAGGAAACGCTTTCTGAACACGTGTCAAAGTTCAATGTTCCAGGTTACCTTTCTATTGATGAGTTACTAGAGAAAGAAGAACTAGATTTGGTAACGCTTTGTACGCCCAGTGGTATTCATGCATCTCAAACTATAAAAGCAGCTAAAGCTAAAGTTAATGTCATTACAGAAAAGCCTATGGCTACTAAATGGGAAGATGGTTTAGCAATGGTGCGAGCATGTGATGAAGCGAACGTTCGTTTATTTGTAGTTAAGCAAAACCGCCGCAATTCAACTTTGCAATTACTTAAGCGAGCTGTAACCGAAAAACGTTTTGGGCAAATTCACATGGTTCATCTAAATGTGTTTTGGACTCGCCCACAAGAGTATTATGATCGAGCCGCATGGTCAGGCACTTGGGATATGGACGGTGGTGCTTTTATGAATCAAGCAACGCACTATGTTGATTTGATGCATTGGCTTATTGGGCCAGTCGAAAAAATTCATGCGATGACATCAACCTATCGAGATATTGATGTAGAAGATACTGGCGTAGTTAATATTAAATGGCGTAATGGTGCTGTCGGCTCTATGGCTGTTACTATGTGTACGTACCCTAAAAATCTCGAGGGTTCGATTACCATTTTAGGCGAAAAAGGTACAGTTCGTATTGGTGGTGTTGCAGTCAATGAGATTCAAGAATGGACATTTTCAGAAGATAAAGATTATGATGCTGATATTGAAAATGCCAATTATCAAACAACCTCTGTTTATGGTTTTGGTCACCCACCATATTTTCAGAATGTAGCAGACGTTTTACGTGGCAAAGCTGCCCCTGAAACTGATGGTCGAGAAGGCCTGAAGTCACTTGAGCTATTGATTAGTACTTATCGCTCGGCACGTGATAATAAAGAAATTGGGTTACCATTGAATTTATAATATTGAGAAATTAAAATGACGTTAGACAATTTAAATATTGGCATTATTGGACTTGGTTATGTAGGGCTACCACTAGCAGTAGAATTCGGTAAAAAGTACAATACGATTGGCTTTGATATAAACACACCGCGAGTTTTAGAACTTATAGAGGGAATGGATTCAACACTTGAGTGTACTTCTTCAGAGTTACAGTCAGCACAATACTTATCTTACACGAGTGAGCTAAGCGATATAAAGAACTGTAACTTTTATGTAGTTACAGTTCCGACACCAATTACAGATGATAAAACCCCCGATCTTACTCCTTTGAAAAATGCATCAGAAGCATTAGCTAATGTGGTTTCTAAAGGGGATGTTGTCGTGTTTGAGTCTACAGTATACCCTGGTGCGACAGAAGAAATATGTATCCCCATTATTGAAAAGTTATCTGGTTTGACTTTTAATAAAGATTTTTTTGCCGGTTATAGCCCTGAACGAATAAACCCAGGTGATAAAGTAAATCGTCTCACAACGATTATGAAGATAACTTCTGGTTCTACGACTGAGATTGCAGATTATGTAGACTCTGTTTATTCATCGATTGTCGATGCTGGTACGCATAAAGCTTCTTCAATTAAAGTCGCAGAAGCAGCAAAAGTCATTGAAAATACGCAGCGTGATTTAAATATTGCGATTATTAATGAGTTTGCGAAAATTTTTAATAAACTTGAAATTGATACTGAAGAAGTTCTAAAAGCAGCTGGAACAAAATGGAATTTCTTACCCTTCAAACCAGGTCTTGTTGGTGGTCATTGTATTAGTGTTGATCCTTACTATCTTACTCATAAAGCTCAAGAAGTCGGTTATCGACCAGAGGTTATTCTTGCTGGCCGTCGTATTAATGATGGTATGGGTGAATATGTTGCGACTCAACTTGTAAAAAAACTGGCAAGTAAAAAAATTCATATTGATGAAGCGAAAGTTCTTATATTAGGCTTTACATTTAAGGGCGATTGCCCTGATGTACGTAATACCAAAATTATTGATATTGTTAAAGAGCTTAGAGATTTTAATATGTCTGTTGATGTTCATGATACTTGGGCCTCAAAGGAAGAAGTTAAAGTTGAATATGATATCGAGCTTACTGATGCGTTAGAAAATGGAAAATATGATGCCGTTGTTTTAGCCGTAGATCATAGTGAAACTAAAAAGATGGGCATCGATAAAATTCGATCGCTATGTAAAGAAAACCACATCGTTTATGATGTTAAGCACGTATTCAATTATTCGGACGCAGATATGCGTCTTTAATTACAACGATTAAATAGTATCGACTTTAGGCCTTATATGTCTCGTTATTTTAATTCAGCTTCGAAACTTATTGATATTCTACAAGATGTTATTTTTACTAACCCTAATCATTTGGACTTGAACGTACTAATTCAATCGATTTCAGATAACAGTTCGACCAGCGAAGATAGTATTTGTGAATATATTAAAGGACCTCTACCTTGTAACAAAAACAATCTGATAGTTGTATGTGAAGAGGAGCTTGAAGGTTACGCTTGTATCGTTGTAGATAATGTAAAAGAATCTATTATTACAATTGTTAATAATATTGTAAGGAATGTAGGATTTAAAAAGATAACTCTATCTAAATCTAGAGATGAATCAGTTTTTACTGGAAATAATGTTGTTATCGAAGAAGATGTCTCAATTGGTATGAATTGTATTATTGAAGATAATGTAATGATTAAAAGTGGGACTGTCATTGGCGATAATTGCATAATTAGATCTAATGTTATTGTTGGTTCTAAAGGTTATAATCATACAAATGTTTCTGGGGTTTTGACTCCACTAGAATCGCTTGGAGGTGTCGTAATTGGAAACAATGTTGAAATTGGATATAATACGGTAATAGCTCAAGGGAATATAGATAACACTATCATTTCCGACAATGTTAAAATTGATGCTCTATGCCTTATATCTCATGATTGTCATGTTGGGAATAATGTTTCTATAGCAGCTTCGGTTACTTTGTGTGGATATGTTGAAATTGGAGATAAATCGCGTTTGGCACCCAACTCGACCGTATTGCAACGTATTACTGTGGGAGAGGATGTCACTGTTGGTTTAGGTGCTGTAGTAATTAGCAATCTGAAAGAACATGGTGTTTATTTTGGTAATCCTGCCATGAAAACAAAATCTAAGTTAATAAGTTAATAAGTTAACAAGTTAAGAGTTTGAGGATTTAATTTTGCATAATAAAAAATCAACTATTGATGTTATTTCAAAAGTGTTGTCTGTTCCCGCTGAAAAAATAACTGATGACTTGGCAGTTGGCGATATTCCTGAATGGGACTCTCTTGCTCACATGCGCATCATCGCTGCATTAGAGTCAGATCTAGGCGTAGTGTTAGACATCGAGCAGACGTTAGAGATCGAAGATGTAGAAGACATTGTCGACGCTGTTTTAAACAATGAGTAACGTTTTATGTCGGTAGTCGAAACAATACTAGCTCACGCAGCATCTCGTCCTCAGCATGTCGCTCTCTACGAGAAAGACGCAGCTGTTACCTACATGCAACTCGCTGAGACTATCAAGTGCACGGCTTCTAAATTAATGAAGGAAGTCGAACCCGGAGATGCTGTCGTTGTGACGGCATCTAACAGTTACGCTTTTGTAGCTGTGTATTTTGCGATCCATTATATTGGTGCAAAAGTGGTTAACTTGGCTGCCGACGCAGACGAAAGTTACAAGCAATTTATCGATAAAAAGGTTAATCCGAGTCTATCGATTGAAGACTGTCAAACCTACATAGCGGATATTCATCCTTTAGAGTCCGACAAAGAAGTTACCAGCCATATTTCTAGTGGTATCGCCGACCTCATGTTTACGAGTGGGACAACTGGCGAGCCTAAAGGTGTCGCTTTGAGTCATGAGCAGTTGTTGAGAGCTACTCAGCATATTGTCGGTGAGGTAGGCAACACACCAGAAGATGTTGAGCTTCTATTAATGCCTCTTAGCCACTCTTTTGGTATGGGACGCATGCGAACCACTCTTTTTGTTGGTGGTACGTTGGTATTAGGTTATCCGCTACAGCGTTTGAAAAGTGTTTTTAAGGCCATTGAGAGTCATAAGGTAACAGGACTCGGACTGGTCCCATCTGCTTGGGCATTTATTACTACAATGTCTAAAGACCGCATCAGTAAATATGCTCATCAGCTAAAATATATAGAGTTTGGAAGCGCGCGTTTGTCTCCTGAGGATAAAGCACTGTTAATACAATGGTTCCCATCAACTCATATTGTTATGCACTATGGTTTGACAGAAGTTTCTCGTGCGGTATTCACTCATTTCCATACTGACAATTTAGAAGCTGTAGGCCATGCTTCGCGAGGCGCTGAGTTTGCTATTCTTAATGAAGATGGACTGCATCTACCTGAAGGTGAGATCGGTGAAATAGCATTTAAGGCGCCATGGATGCTAACAGAGTACTACCAGAATCAAGACTTGACGTCTGTAGCGTTTTCGAACGGCTACTTCCGAACGGGTGATTTGGGCAAATACGAAGGCGACTATTTGTTCTTAACTGGACGACTCAAAGAGATCATCAATGTCGGGGGCAAGAAGGTAAGCCCTTACCAAATTGAAGAAGTGCTGAATTCTGATGATGGTGTAATAGAGTCCGCCTGCGTTCCATGCGCAGACGCAAGCATGGGAGAAGTCGTTCAAGCGTTTATCGTTGTTGAGCCTGCCATGATTGATGACATTCATACATTAGAATCTCGACTAAGGGAAACGGTTGCACAACGACTCCCTGTTCATATGCGCCCTGAAAAGTACAAAGTCATTGATGCGTTACCAAAAACATCCACAGGTAAAATTCAACGTCTACATCTGACTAAAATGTAAGAGAACTTCATGTTAAAACTTCGATTTCCTTTGCCCGTATTTCGTAATGCTAATGAAATTGCGAACGGAAAGAATGCAAGAATGGCACTCAAAGGCCTTGTGGCAAATCGTGTCGCACTAATAATCAGCCCCTCATTTCGTAAGTCAAAGTTTTTTGAACAAGTTGTTCGTTTAGTCAACGCGACCAGTGTTCGTGTGATCGAAAAATCTTGGAAAGGTGAACCGACGGTTGATGAACTTTCAGGTGTGGTTGGTGAGCTTGAGTCATTCCAACCTGATTATATTATCGCACTTGGTGGCGGCTCCATTATTGATGGCGCTAAGCTAGCGTGGCTGCTTTATGAATGCCCAACGATCGGCCCAGATGTCTTATTCCGACCATTTGCAATACCGCCACTGCGTGGGCGTGCAAAATTTGCAGCGATTCCTACCACGGTAGGAGCGGGGTCCGAAGTGTCATCGGCAGCTGTCATGTTAGATAGTGCAACTCAAAGTAAAAAAGCGGTCGTTACACACGATTTCCTTCCTGATTTAGTGATTCTAGACCCTGATCTTGTCTCTGAGGTCCCATTAAGTATTTTAAGAACTACAGTCGCCGATGCGCTCTCCCATGCGATTGAAGGCTATGTGTCTAAAATCCCTCACCCATTAATGGAGACATTTGCGGAACAATCCGTATCGATTGTCTATCGTTATCAGTCACAGTTAGATCAGGATGAGTGGCATATCGACATGCTCTCAGAATTACAGCACGCTGCAATGCTTGCTGGTTGGGTTCAGAACCACTGTGTTGTCGGGCTTTCACATGCTATCGCCCACCAACTAGGACATTTTAATGTCGGGCATGGATTAGCAAATGGGGTGCTTATGCCAGCCGTTATTGAGTTCAATTCTCAAGATCAGGCCGTTGAGCAGAAATATGAACGACTAATTAAGAATGCTGGTTTACCAAGTAGACAGGCTCTTCTTGACCTGTTTAAGGGTTTAACCTCGGGGCAAGGCGTTTCTTTGAATCTATCGAATGAGCAACTAGACAACATTGCAAAGAACGCATTACTTGATCCTGCTGCTGCGACAAACCCAGTCGCTTTCGCTGAAGATGACGTTAAAGAGATAGTAAAGAAATGTCTATAAAGAATGAAAGCCTAACGAGCGTATTAGATGCCCGCCCTTTCGAGTTACCTGAAGCTCAAAAGCAACCCTTATTTAAACAGAACTTGCTTGAAGAGCTAGTACATCACTATAACAGCAATGAGATGTACCGTAAGTTCTGCGTGAAAAATGGGTTCAACCCAATGCAGTTCAGTGGCAGCTTGGAAGACATACCGGCGATCCCTGTGCATATTTTTAAAGCTCTTGGCCATAAATTAGCGTCGGTTAGCGAAACGGCTATCAAGACTAAGCTTCAATCTTCGGCGACAAGTGGGGTACCAAGTACCGTTCTTCTTGATAAGGTTACGGCTCGTCGTCAAACCAGAGCAATGGCTCGCGTGATGCAAGAGGTTTTAGGACCGAAAAGGCGCCCGTTCTGTATCATGGATATCGATCCAACGAGCCCAAATGCAAGCAACTTAGGCGCTCGTATTGCAGCCGTTAAAGGCTATCTAAACTTTGCGTCATCTTCTCATTACTTTATTGATGCTTCTAGCCCTTCAGCTCCGTTAGAGTTTTTAGAGCAGCAGTTTGTTGAGCATTTAAATGGGTTAGACAGTGAAGAGCCGCTTGTCATTTTCGGTTTTACTTTCGTTCTGTACCATACGGTTTTCAAGAGTCTAAAAGAAAAAGGGGTGTCCTTTAAACTTCCGGCTGGCTCTCAGGTCATCCATATTGGTGGTTGGAAGAAACTGGAATCTGAGAAGGTTGATAAGAAAACATTCAACCAAGACATCGCGCACGTATTGGGTATCTCCCCCGATAATGTTATTGATATTTACGGTTTTACAGAGCAAATGGGGTTGAACTACCCAGACTGTAAAGCGGGCTGGAAGCATGTACATGCTTACTCTGACGTGATTATTCGAGATGAAGCTGATCTATCACCTTGTCCGAATGGTGTGGTGGGCTTATTGGAGTTTGTTAGCCCGCTGCAACACTCTTACCCTGGCAATGTTGTATTGACCGATGATCTTGGTGTTGTCGAAGATTCTGTGTGTGAGTGTGGGCGAGTTGGAAAGCGCTTCAAAGTGATTGGTCGAGCTAAGAAAGCTGAAGTTCGTGGCTGTGGTGATGTCATGTCTGAAAAAGTCACCAAAAAGCCAACCTCGAAGCAATCTGCAGAACAAGCTGAACATATGGTGGTGTATCACGCCCCGGTCGACTTGAATGAATCTGACTCACCTTCTGAGCAGTTGAATGCGATTCTGACACACCTTAAGTTGAAGCAACAATGGTTAGCGAAACAGCCTGCTGAAGCGATACTCGGTCTTTTCGATACTGCTCGTAAAACTTGGGCTGAAAACCCCGAGTTAGACCCTTATCGTCATACTGGACTTAACTTCTTGGCGGATTGGTGTGAGCCTAATCGCTTACGTAGTTTGCTTGATTCGGCGTTGCACGGACAACGGGGTTTTCTCGACAACTTTATGCCTCGCAAAGACATCAGCCACAGTTCGCTTAAAGCGATGCCTAGAGGCGTCGTATCTCACTGGTTATCTGGTAATGTGCCACTGCTTGGTATGTTTGCGTTAGTTCAGAGTATATTGAGTAAAAATGCGAATATCCTTAAGGTATCGGCAGATGAATCTCAAGCACTTCCTGTGTTGTTAAGTACTTTTAAAGGCATCAGTTACACCACACCTGGTGGGTATACCATTCATGGTGATGACCTGTTAGAAACACTGGCTGTTGTGTACTTTGACCGTCATCAAACAAAGATAGCAGAACGCTTTTCTGCGAATGCCGATGTGCGTATTGCTTGGGGTGGTCGAGAAGCAATAGAAGCGGTAAGTGCTTTACCGAAAAAATATAACAGTCAAGATATCCTTTTTGGGCCTAAGTTGTCGATGATGGTGATTGGTAGTGACGCCTTAGATTCCGAAAAGGCCATTCGAAAACTGATACGTCGAGCAGCAACGGATTCAAGTGTATTTGACCAGTTTGCTTGTGCTTCGCCTCACACCATCTTTGTTGAAAAGGGCGGTGACATAACCCCGAAAGAATTCGCTGAAAAGCTAGCTGCAGCAATGGATAAGGCTCTTGTGCGCTTACCGACTCAAGTGCCAGACATTGGGCAGGCAAACAAGATACGTTCAAAAATTGCAGAGTATGGTTTCATTGGTGAATCATGGAATGACCGTCATTTACGTTGGACGGTGTTGTTCGATGAAGGCACTGATTTAGTTGAACCAACCTATCAACGCGTGATTACCGTTAAAGCCGTAGATAACGTCTTTGACGTTATTGGTAGCGTGCATGAAGATATTCAAACGGTTGGTTTAGCAATGCATGGTGAGAAGAAGCTCCAGTTTGCTAATGAGATTTTAATGCAAGGCGCGATGAGATGCCCTGACGTTGGGTACATGACGCATTTTGATTCTCCATGGGATGGATTGTTTGCGTTAGATCGTCTCGTTCGCTGGGTATCACTTGGTGGTCC
>NZ_JCBDGU010000006.1:0-30276 GCF_059834255.1 Vibrio sp. R11-SG3-ISO9 | reverse complement strand
CATCAAGTTCTTACGGGTATGGTTATTATAACTATACCTACTCAAGTGATAAAAAATAGGGCTTACTGAAGCCCTTTTCTAAAAGTAAGAAAAATCTATTTTTATAAGGGATTGTCTAGGATAGATGATCTCAAATGAATGAAAAATGTCTCAGGTGAGGTTCAAAGTCTGAGGCCCCTCCTCCCTTCTTTAGAAAGAATATATCATGATAAAAACCAGAAAAATTCGCATAGCAGTCGTTGGTTGTGGTCGTATTTCTAAAAATCACTTTGGTTCAATTGAGAAACTAAATGATGAATATGAATTAGTTGCAGTTTGTGACAATAATAAGGAAACGCTTTCTGAACACGTGTCAAAGTTCAATGTTCCAGGTTACCTTTCTATTGATGAGTTACTAGAGAAAGAAGAACTAGATTTGGTAACGCTTTGTACGCCCAGTGGTATTCATGCATCTCAAACTATAAAAGCAGCTAAAGCTAAAGTTAATGTCATTACAGAAAAGCCTATGGCTACTAAATGGGAAGATGGTTTAGCAATGGTGCGAGCATGTGATGAAGCGAACGTTCGTTTATTTGTAGTTAAGCAAAACCGCCGCAATTCAACTTTGCAATTACTTAAGCGAGCTGTAACCGAAAAACGTTTTGGGCAAATTCACATGGTTCATCTAAATGTGTTTTGGACTCGCCCACAAGAGTATTATGATCGAGCCGCATGGTCAGGCACTTGGGATATGGACGGTGGTGCTTTTATGAATCAAGCAACGCACTATGTTGATTTGATGCATTGGCTTATTGGGCCAGTCGAAAAAATTCATGCGATGACATCAACCTATCGAGATATTGATGTAGAAGATACTGGCGTAGTTAATATTAAATGGCGTAATGGTGCTGTCGGCTCTATGGCTGTTACTATTGTGTACGTACCCTAAAAATCTCGAGGGTTCGATTACCATTTTAGGCGAAAAAGGTACAGTTCGTATTGGTGGTGTTGCAGTCAATGAGATTCAAGAATGGACATTTTCAGAAGATAAAGATTATGATGCTGATATTGAAAATGCCAATTATCAAACAACCTCTGTTTATGGTTTTGGTCACCCACCATATTTTCAGAATGTAGCAGACGTTTTACGTGGCAAAGCTGCCCCTGAAACTGATGGTCGAGAAGGCCTGAAGTCACTTGAGCTATTGATTAGTACTTATCGCTCGGCACGTGATAATAAAGAAATTGGGTTACCATTGAATTTATAATATTGAGAAATTAAAATGACGTTAGACAATTTAAATATTGGCATTATTGGACTTGGTTATGTAGGGCTACCACTAGCAGTAGAATTCGGTAAAAAGTACAATACGATTGGCTTTGATATAAACACACCGCGAGTTTTAGAACTTATAGAGGGAATGGATTCAACACTTGAGTGTACTTCTTCAGAGTTACAGTCAGCACAATACTTATCTTACACGAGTGAGCTAAGCGATATAAAGAACTGTAACTTTTATGTAGTTACAGTTCCGACACCAATTACAGATGATAAAACCCCCGATCTTACTCCTTTGAAAAATGCATCAGAAGCATTAGCTAATGTGGTTTCTAAAGGGGATGTTGTCGTGTTTGAGTCTACAGTATACCCTGGTGCGACAGAAGAAATATGTATCCCCATTATTGAAAAGTTATCTGGTTTGACTTTTAATAAAGATTTTTTTGCCGGTTATAGCCCTGAACGAATTAAACCCAGGTGATAAAGTAAATCGTCTCACAACGATTATGAAGATAACTTCTGGTTCTACGACTGAGATTGCAGATTATGTAGACTCTGTTTATTCATCGATTGTCGATGCTGGTACGCATAAAGCTTCTTCAATTAAAGTCGCAGAAGCAGCAAAAGTCATTGAAAATACGCAGCGTGATTTAAATATTGCGATTATTAATGAGTTTGCGAAAATTTTTAATAAACTTGAAATTGATACTGAAGAAGTTCTAAAAGCAGCTGGAACAAAATGGAATTTCTTACCCTTCAAACCAGGTCTTGTTGGTGGTCATTGTATTAGTGTTGATCCTTACTATCTTACTCATAAAGCTCAAGAAGTCGGTTATCGACCAGAGGTTATTCTTGCTGGCCGTCGTATTAATGATGGTATGGGTGAATATGTTGCGACTCAACTTGTAAAAAAACTGGCAAGTAAAAAAATTCATATTGATGAAGCGAAAGTTCTTATATTAGGCTTTACATTTAAGGGCGATTGCCCTGATGTACGTAATACCAAAATTATTGATATTGTTAAAGAGCTTAGAGATTTTAATATGTCTGTTGATGTTCATGATACTTGGGCCTCAAAGGAAGAAGTTAAAGTTGAATATGATATCGAGCTTACTGATGCGTTAGAAAATGGAAAATATGATGCCGTTGTTTTAGCCGTAGATCATAGTGAAACTAAAAAGATGGGCATCGATAAAATTCGATCGCTATGTAAAGAAAACCACATCGTTTATGATGTTAAGCACGTATTCAATTATTCGGACGCAGATATGCGTCTTTAATTACAACGATTAAATAGTATCGACTTTAGGCCTTATATGTCTCGTTATTTTAATTCAGCTTCGAAACTTATTGATATTCTACAAGATGTTATTTTTACTAACCCTAATCATTTGGACTTGAACGTACTAATTCAATCGATTTCAGATAACAGTTCGACCAGCGAAGATAGTATTTGTGAATATATTAAAGGACCTCTACCTTGTAACAAAAACAATCTGATAGTTGTATGTGAAGAGGAGCTTGAAGGTTACGCTTGTATCGTTGTAGATAATGTAAAAGAATCTATTATTACAATTGTTAATAATATTGTAAGGAATGTAGGATTTAAAAAGATAACTCTATCTAAATCTAGAGATGAATCAGTTTTTACTGGAAATAATGTTGTTATCGAAGAAGATGTCTCAATTGGTATGAATTGTATTATTGAAGATAATGTAATGATTAAAAGTGGGACTGTCATTGGCGATAATTGCATAATTAGATCTAATGTTATTGTTGGTTCTAAAGGTTATAATCATACAAATGTTTCTGGGGTTTTGACTCCACTAGAATCGCTTGGAGGTGTCGTAATTGGAAACAATGTTGAAATTGGATATAATACGGTAATAGCTCAAGGGAATATAGATAACACTATCATTTCCGACAATGTTAAAATTGATGCTCTATGCCTTATATCTCATGATTGTCATGTTGGGAATAATGTTTCTATAGCAGCTTCGGTTACTTTGTGTGGATATGTTGAAATTGGAGATAAATCGCGTTTGGCACCCAACTCGACCGTATTGCAACGTATTACTGTGGGAGAGGATGTCACTGTTGGTTTAGGTGCTGTAGTAATTAGCAATCTGAAAGAACATGGTGTTTATTTTGGTAATCCTGCCATGAAAACAAAATCTAAGTTAATAAGTTAATAAGTTAACAAGTTAAGAGTTTGAGGATTTAATTTTGCATAATAAAAAATCAACTATTGATGTTATTTCAAAAGTGTTGTCTGTTCCCGCTGAAAAAATAACTGATGACTTGGCAGTTGGCGATATTCCTGAATGGGACTCTCTTGCTCACATGCGCATCATCGCTGCATTAGAGTCAGATCTAGGCGTAGTGTTAGACATCGAGCAGACGTTAGAGATCGAAGATGTAGAAGACATTGTCGACGCTGTTTTAAACAATGAGTAACGTTTTATGTCGGTAGTCGAAACAATACTAGCTCACGCAGCATCTCGTCCTCAGCATGTCGCTCTCTACGAGAAAGACGCAGCTGTTACCTACATGCAACTCGCTGAGACTATCAAGTGCACGGCTTCTAAATTAATGAAGGAAGTCGAACCCGGAGATGCTGTCGTTGTGACGGCATCTAACAGTTACGCTTTTGTAGCTGTGTATTTTGCGATCCATTATATTGGTGCAAAAGTGGTTAACTTGGCTGCCGACGCAGACGAAAGTTACAAGCAATTTATCGATAAAAAGGTTAATCCGAGTCTATCGATTGAAGACTGTCAAACCTACATAGCGGATATTCATCCTTTAGAGTCCGACAAAGAAGTTACCAGCCATATTTCTAGTGGTATCGCCGACCTCATGTTTACGAGTGGGACAACTGGCGAGCCTAAAGGTGTCGCTTTGAGTCATGAGCAGTTGTTGAGAGCTACTCAGCATATTGTCGGTGAGGTAGGCAACACACCAGAAGATGTTGAGCTTCTATTAATGCCTCTTAGCCACTCTTTTGGTATGGGACGCATGCGAACCACTCTTTTTGTTGGTGGTACGTTGGTATTAGGTTATCCGCTACAGCGTTTGAAAAGTGTTTTTAAGGCCATTGAGAGTCATAAGGTAACAGGACTCGGACTGGTCCCATCTGCTTGGGCATTTATTACTACAATGTCTAAAGACCGCATCAGTAAATATGCTCATCAGCTAAAATATATAGAGTTTGGAAGCGCGCGTTTGTCTCCTGAGGATAAAGCACTGTTAATACAATGGTTCCCATCGACTCATATTGTTATGCACTATGGTTTGACGGAAGTTTCTCGTGCGGTATTCACTCATTTCCATACTGACAATTTAGAAGCTGTAGGCCATGCTTCGCGAGGCGCTGAGTTTGCTATTCTTAATGAAGATGGACTGCATCTTCCTGAAGGTGAGGTCGGTGAAATAGCATTTAAGGCATCTTGGATGCTAACAGAGTACTACCAGAATCAAGATTTGACGTCTGCCGCGTTTTCGAACGGCTACTTCCGAACAGGTGATTTGGGCAAATACGAAGGCGACTATTTGTTCTTAACTGGGCGACTTAAAGAGATCATCAATGTCGGGGGCAAGAAGGTAAGCCCTTACCAAATTGAAGAAGTGCTGAATTCTGATGATGGTGTAATAGAGTCCGCCTGCGTTCCATGCGCAGACGCAAATATGGGAGAAGTCGTTCAAGCGTTTATCGTTGTTGAGCCTGCCATGATTGATGATATTCATACATTAGAATCTCGACTAAGGGAAACGGTTGCACAACGACTCCCTGTTCATATGCGCCCTGAAAAGTACAAAGTCATTGATGCGTTACCAAAAACATCCACAGGTAAAATTCAACGTCTACATCTGACTAAAATGTAAGAGAACTTCATGTTAAAACTTCGATTTCCTTTGCCCGTATTTCGTAATGCTAATGAAATTGCGAACGGAAAGAATGCAAGAATGGCACTCAAAGGCCTTGTGGCAAATCGTGTCGCACTAATAATCAGCCCCTCATTTCGTAAGTCAAAGTTTTTTGAACAAGTTGTTCGTTTAGTCAACGCGACCAGTGTTCGTGTGATCGAAAAATCTTGGAAAGGTGAACCGACGGTTGATGAACTTTCAGGTGTGGTTGGTGAGCTTGAGTCATTCCAACCTGATTATATTATCGCACTTGGTGGCGGCTCCATTATTGATGGCGCTAAGCTAGCGTGGCTGCTTTATGAATGCCCAACGATCGACCCAGATGTCTTATTCCGACCATTTGCAATACCGCCACTGCGTGGGCGTGCAAAATTTGCAGCGATTCCTACCACGGTAGGAGCGGGGTCCGAAGTGTCATCGGCAGCTGTCATGTTAGATAGTGCAACTCAAAGTAAAAAAGCGGTCGTTACACACGATTTCCTTCCTGATTTAGTGATTCTAGACCCTGATCTTGTCTCTGAGGTCCCATTAAGTATTTTAAGAACTACAGTCGCCGATGCGCTCTCCCATGCGATTGAAGGCTATGTGTCTAAAATCCCTCACCCATTAATGGAGACATTTGCGGAACAATCCGTATCGATTGTCTATCGTTATCAGTCACAGTTAGATCAGGATGAGTGGCATATCGACATGCTCTCAGAATTACAGCACGCTGCAATGCTTGCTGGTTGGGTTCAGAACCACTGTGTTGTCGGGCTTTCACATGCTATCGCCCACCAACTAGGACATTTTAATGTCGGGCATGGATTAGCAAATGGGGTGCTTATGCCAGCCGTTATTGAGTTCAATTCTCAAGATCAGGCCGTTGAGCAGAAATATGAACGACTAATTAAGAATGCTGGTTTACCAAGTAGACAGGCTCTTCTTGACCTGTTTAAGGGTTTAACCTCGGGGCAAGGCGTTTCTTTGAATCTATCGAATGAGCAACTAGACAACATTGCAAAGAACGCATTACTTGATCCTGCTGCTGCGACAAACCCAGTCGCTTTCGCTGAAGATGACGTTAAAGAGATAGTAAAGAAATGTCTATAAAGAATGAAAGCCTAACGAGCGTATTAGATGCCCGCCCTTTCGAGTTACCTGAAGCTCAAAAGCAACCCTTATTTAAACAGAACTTGCTTGAAGAGCTAGTACATCACTATAACAGCAATGAGATGTACCGTAAGTTCTGCGTGAAAAATGGGTTCAACCCAATGCAGTTCAGTGGCAGCTTGGAAGACATACCGGCGATCCCTGTGCATATTTTTAAAGCTCTTGGCCATAAATTAGCGTCGGTTAGCGAAACGGCTATCAAGACTAAGCTTCAATCTTCGGCGACAAGTGGGGTACCAAGTACCGTTCTTCTTGATAAGGTTACGGCTCGTCGTCAAACCAGAGCAATGGCTCGCGTGATGCAAGAGGTTTTAGGACCGAAAAGGCGCCCGTTCTGTATCATGGATATCGATCCAACGAGCCCAAATGCAAGCAACTTAGGCGCTCGTATTGCAGCCGTTAAAGGCTATCTAAACTTTGCGTCATCTTCTCATTACTTTATTGATGCTTCTAGCCCTTCAGCTCCGTTAGAGTTTTTAGAGCAGCAGTTTGTTGAGCATTTAAATGGGTTAGACAGTGAAGAGCCGCTTGTCATTTTCGGTTTTACTTTCGTTCTGTACCATACGGTTTTCAAGAGTCTAAAAGAAAAAGGGGTGTCCTTTAAACTTCCGGCTGGCTCTCAGGTCATCCATATTGGTGGTTGGAAGAAACTGGAATCTGAGAAGGTTGATAAGAAAACATTCAACCAAGACATCGCGCACGTATTGGGTATCTCCCCCGATAATGTTATTGATATTTACGGTTTTACAGAGCAAATGGGGTTGAACTACCCAGACTGTAAAGCGGGCTGGAAGCATGTACATGCTTACTCTGACGTGATTATTCGAGATGAAGCTGATCTATCACCTTGTCCGAATGGTGTGGTGGGCTTATTGGAGTTTGTTAGCCCGCTGCAACACTCTTACCCTGGCAATGTTGTATTGACCGATGATCTTGGTGTTGTCGAAGATTCTGTGTGTGAGTGTGGGCGAGTTGGAAAGCGCTTCAAAGTGATTGGTCGAGCTAAGAAAGCTGAAGTTCGTGGCTGTGGTGATGTCATGTCTGAAAAAGTCACCAAAAAGCCAACCTCGAAGCAATCTGCAGAACAAGCTGAACATATGGTGGTGTATCACGCTCCGGTCGACTTGAATGAATCTGACTCACCTTCTGAGCAGTTGAATGTGATTCTGACACACCTTAAGTTGAAGCAACAATGGTTAGCGAAACAGCCTGCTGAAGCGATACTCGGTCTTTTCGATACTGCTCGTAAAACTTGGGCTGAAAACCCCGAGTTAGACCCTTATCGTCATACTGGACTTAACTTCTTGGCGGATTGGTGTGAGCCTAATCGCTTACGTAGTTTGCTTGATTCGGCGTTGCACGGACAACGGGGTTTTCTCGACAACTTTATGCCTCGCAAAGACATCAGCCACAGTTCGCTTAAAGCGATGCCTAGAGGCGTCGTATCTCACTGGTTATCTGGTAATGTGCCACTGCTTGGTATGTTTGCGTTAGTTCAGAGTATATTGAGTAAAAATGCGAATATCCTTAAGGTATCGGCAGATGAATCTCAAGCACTTCCTGTGTTGTTAAGTACTTTTAAAGGCATCAGTTACACCACACCTGGTGGGTATACCATTCATGGTGATGACCTGTTAGAAACACTGGCTGTTGTGTACTTTGACCGTCATCAAACAAAGATAGCAGAACGCTTTTCTGCGAATGCCGATGTGCGTATTGCTTGGGGTGGTCGAGAAGCAATAGAAGCGGTAAGTGCTTTACCGAAAAAATATAACAGTCAAGATATCCTTTTTGGGCCTAAGTTGTCGATGATGGTGATTGGTAGTGACGCCTTAGATTCCGAAAAGGCCATTCGAAAACTGATACGTCGAGCAGCAACGGATTCAAGTGTATTTGACCAGTTTGCTTGTGCTTCGCCTCACACCATCTTTGTTGAAAAGGGTGGTGACATAACCCCGAAAGAATTCGCTGAAAAGCTAGCTGCAGCAATGGATAAGGCTCTTGTGCGCTTACCGACTCAAGTGCCAGACATTGGGCAGGCAAACAAGATACGTTCAAAAATTGCAGAGTATGGTTTCATTGGTGAATCATGGAATGACCGTCATTTACGTTGGACGGTGTTGTTCGATGAAGGCACTGATTTAGTTGAACCAACCTATCAGCGAGTGATTACCGTTAAAGCCGTAGATAATGTCTTTGATGTTATTGGTAGCGTGCATGAAGATATTCAAACGGTTGGTTTAGCGATGCATGGCGAGAAGAAGCTCCAGTTTGCTAATGAGATTTTAATGCAAGGTGCGATGAGATGCCCTGATGTTGGGTACATGACGCATTTTGATTCTCCATGGGATGGATTGTTTGCGTTAGATCGCCTCGTTCGCTGGGTATCACTTGGTGGTCCGTTATAAAAATAAAAGTTGTAGAGTAAAGCATGGAATTTATAGATCTAAAAAGTCAATATCAACATTTGAAAGATAAAATAGATACTCGAGTATTATCAGTATTGGCTCATGGAAAATATATCATGGGACCTGAGGTTTTCGAATTAGAGAAGAGGTTAGCTGAATTTGTTGGCGTAAAGCACTGTATAACATGTGCAAATGGGACTGATGCATTAACACTTGCTATGATGGCTTTAGATATTAAAGAAGGTGATGCTGTTTTTTGTCCAACGTTCACCTTTTTTGCGACCGCAGAAACTATTTCTTTTGCCAAAGCAACTCCGATATTTGTAGATTCAGATGAAAATACTTTTAACATTTGTCCAGTAGATTTAGAGTTGCGAATTAAAGAAGTTATTTCAGAAGGAAAGTTAAATCCTAGAGCAATTATCGCTGTTGATTTGTTCGGATTACCTGCTAATTATCCTGAAATAGAGAAAATAGCAGAGAAATATAACCTGAGATTAATTGAGGATGCTGCTCAAGGTTTTGGAGGTTCAATTGAAGGAAGAAACGCTGGTTCTTTTGGTGATATAGCAACAACGAGTTTCTTTCCTGCTAAGCCATTAGGGTGTTATGGTGATGGGGGGGCGTTGTTTACTGATGATGATGAACTAGCTTTCCTTTTAAAATCATATAGAATACACGGCAAAGGGACTGATAAGTATGATAATGTTCGTATAGGTATCAATAGCCGGCTTGATACAATCCAAGCAGCGATTTTATTGGAGAAGTTATCAGCCTTCAATATAGAATTAGAGGCTAGGCAAAAAAGCGCTGAAGAATATGAGAAAAACTTAAATAATAGATTTAAGACCCCTCAAATACCTAAGGGCTATAAAAGTGCATGGGCTCAATATACGGTATACAGCATGGATAGAGCGGCCGATATGGAATCTTTTGAAAAAAAAGGAATACCGACAATGATATATTATCGGACGTGTATGCACAAACAGCCTGCTTTTAAGTACTTAAAGTCGTCTAATCAATCTTATCCGGTAGCAGAAAAATTATCAAAAGGTGTTTTTAGTTTACCTATGCATGGTTACTTATAAAGGGTTAATATGAATATAATTATTGGTGCAGGAATTAGTGGTCTATCCTACGCTGCATTTAGTGAAGAAGATTACATCATTTTTGAATCAGATAGCGAAATAGGTGGTTATTGTAAAACAACCAAGAGAAATGGCTTTACTTGGGATTTTGCTGGACATTTTTTCCATTTTAAAAATGAAGAAATAAAGAAATATGTTTTTGAAAGAATGAAGGAGCAAAGAATATTTAACGTTAACAAAATAACGAAAATAAAATATTCCAATAATTATATAGATTTTCCATTTCAAAAAAACATACACCAACTCAGTAAAGAAGAGTATATTGAATGTCTTATAGGGTTAGTAGAGAAAGAAGAGAAAGATGAGTATTCTTCATTTAAAGAAATGATACTTGGGAAGTTTGGCCGCGCAATATGTGAAAAATTTCTTATTCCTTATAATGAGAAATTATATGCAACGGATCTAAATAACTTAGACCAAAATGCTATGGGACGCTTTTTTCCTTATGCAGATTTAAAAGACATCATATTAAATGCAAATGACGCATGTAACTCTTCTTATAATGCTCAATTCATTTATCCAGAAGGTGGTGCGATAGAATTTGTAAATGCTATCGCTACTGAGGTAGATTCTTCAAAGATACATTTAAATACAAAGATAGTAGAAGTTGATATAGAAAAAAAATATGTTCTTACTGATAAAGGTGAGAAGTACTATTACGACAAATTGATTAATACAGCACCTTTACCTAAGTTATATGATTTTGCAAAACTAAATTATGATAAAAGTGTGTACTCAAGCAACTTTGTTAGTGTTTTTAATTTAGGTTTTGACAAACCAGCAAAATCGGATCACCATTGGGTTTATTTCCCAGACAAAAATACTTCATTTTATAGAATAGGGTATTATAATAATATTTTGTCAGAAAATCGATTAAGCTTGTATGTAGAAATTGGTCATAATCATAAGAATTGTTCAATTATAGATAAAGATAGCCTAATCAAACAGGTAATTAGTGATCTGAAGAAAGAGGGGGTTATAGATGATCACAAACTTATTGATTTTCAATATATTAAAATGGATCCTGCATATGTCCATGTTAGTGAGGCAAGTGAAAAAGATAAAATAGAAAAATTGGACTACTTGGAGAATAGTGGAATTTACTCTATTGGTCGATATGGGGCTTGGAGATATTGCTCAATTGAAGACAATATCATTGAAGCTTTAGAGTTGGTGAAAAAAAATGAAAAATAAGATTGGACTAGTTGGTTCGCCTTACCATATAGATAAAGTAGATAATGCACTACATGAAGAAGGTTTTGATACAGTTGTATTAAAAAAAGAACTGGGACTGTTTACTTTTATCAAAGAAGTTCTTTCCTGTGATAGAATATTTGTAGTTTTTATTAATTCGAACTTGAGATTTATACTCCAATACTTTATCCCATTTTTTGTTTTAAGAAAGAAGATTTATTTAGAATGGATAGGCAGTGATGTTCTTTTTCTTCAACGAACAAAATTGATGAAATTTAAAGTAGCGTTGCTCAATAAAATTGCAGTAAACACTTGTGAATGTGAGTGGATACAGAAAGAGCTTGTTGATTTAGGTATTTCTGCGCAAGTAGGACCCTACATAACGTACTCGACCTTGTTTAAAGATATTGAGTTAACGAGTGAAAGAGAGCGAAGCGATACTTTGAAGATCGTGACATATGGTCATGTAGGCAGGGAATCGTTATATAATATAGATAAAATATATAGTGAAGTAAAAGGAAGGAAGGGGGTGAAGTTAGTCGTAGTCGGTCATGATGGTACTGGATTTTCGGAAGTGGAAAATATAGATTTTCTTGGTTGGGTAAAGCCTGAAGTCGTTGAGACGGTTTATAAGGAATCAGATGTTTTTCTTAGAGTAACAGAACATGACGGTTTATCGTATAGTGTTTTGGAGGCGATGCATGCAGGTCTTCAAGTTGTTTTTTCTTACCCTTACCCCCATACTTATCAAGCTAATGATTCAAGCAGTTTATCTGAAGCATTAGACCGTCTGATTGATAAAAAAAATAACGATAAAGATATGATAAATTATCAAGGGCATGAGTACATTGTTGATAATTTTGTCAAAAACAGGGTTTCAGAGAATAATATTAAAAATCTCTTATGTGGATAAAAAAAATACTAGGGTTTGGGATAGGTCCTATTTTATCATCAGTTGTAGGATTTGTACTTGTTCCATACCTTACTAACGTTCTAACACCGGACATCTATGGTCAATACTCTATTTACATAATAACAACTCAACTAGTTACTTTAGTATGTTTAGCTGGTTATGACCAAGGTTTTGTGAGAGAGTACCATGAATCATTAGATAAATCAGAGCTGCTGACTAACGCACTGTTTATAAATGTTATATTATTTATTGTCATAGTATTAGTAGCCTTTCAGTTTAGGGCTGAATTATCACTTGTCATTTTTGATGAAAAAGATACAAGTCTTTTTATTTTAATGATAGCACTAATCGGTTTGAGTGTTTTCTATAGATATATTCAATTGTTTCATAGAATGGAGGAGTTTTCTTTTTTCTATTCGATTTTAATAATAATTCAGTCATTATCTAATGCTGCCTTTATTATTTTTTTTATTGAACTTGGTAGTGATACTGATCATTTGGCATATCTTGTTCTAGCTCACTTTTTATCGATACTAATTCCATGTTGTTGGGGATTAAAATTTGGGAGAGTTAGCCGGGCTTTATTGATGTTTCAAATTAGCAAATATAATAAAGAGATGATCGCAAAGTTAAGTAAGTTTTCTATCCCTTTATTATGGCTTTCAATATTGATGTGGGTCTTGTATTCCTCTGATCAATATATGATGAAATGGCTTTCCAGTTTGGAAGAATTAGGGATTTACGTCGCTGCTTATAAGCTTTGTGCACCTCTTTCTTTACTTCAGGTTATAATTACTACATATTGGACTCCATTGGCTTTGCGGTGGCACGCTGAAGATAAAGATGTAAGTTATTTTGAAAATGTACTAGCTATCATATCTTTAATAATGATAATTATATTTTCATTGTTATTGATAAGCAAAGATTTTATTATTCTTATTTTAGGTTCAGATTTCAAAAACGCAGTAAATGTTTTTCCTTTACTCTTGTTTTTTCCAATTTGTTATACTTTATCAGAAGTTTCTGGCGTTGGCGTAACAATATCTAGAAGAACGAAATTTATGGTGTATATAGGAGGGGGATGCGTAATTATCAATGTTACATTAAACTTTATGTTAATACCTTATTTAGGTGCATTGGGTGCTGCTATATCTACTGCTTGTTCGTTTGTTGTGTATTTGTTGGCGAAAGCACATTTGGCCAATATTTTATGGAAAAAAATCAATTTAGGTATCACATACGGCTTGTTATTTCTTCTATTCATGGTGTGGTATTTTGATAATAAATTTTTTTCAGTCTTTATCGCTATATTAGCAGTTTGTGTTTTATACAGAAAGCTAATGTTGGTAAATGATAAGTACAAACTAAAGTGAACTTTTGGAAATTAGTATGAAGACTATTTTGGTAACTAGCCATGTTTGGAAATCATCGCGTAAAGCTGGTTTTCATTGGTTGGCATATGAACTCAATAATATGGGACATGATGTTCTATTTTTATGTGGTTTAAGTTCCATTGATATATTTAAAAAGGATTATAGAACTGAGTTTATGCTTCAAGAAGGGAAGAATAAAATTATTCATGAAAATGACAATATTTATTCGTATTTCCTATATAATAGATTCAGGCCATTTAATACGAACTATCCTTTAGTTAATAAATTTTCTAAATTTTTATTCTATAGCTATGGGAATATGATACCGGATAATCTCAAGTGTCAAGTTGAATGTGCTGATTTGATTGTTTTTGAGTCTGTCAATGAGATAATGTATTTCGACACGTTTAAAAAAATAAACCCTAGAGCAAAATTTGTCTATAGGTCTTCAGATGATATGTCTATAAGAAATACTCATCAACTTGTATTAGAAAATGAAGCTCGTTTGTTAAATGAATTTGATCTAGTTAGTGTTCCTGCTACTCCTCTGTACGATCGTTTTTCTGGCTTGTCCAGTTTAGTTCTTCATCCGCATGGAGTTCCTAGTAGGTTGTATGATATGGATTATATTTCACCTTATCAAGAGAGTGATAAGAAAAATGCAATTTTTGTTGGAAGTAACTTTTTAGATACAACTTTTATCGATGTTGTGAGTCTTGGCTTTCCGGATATTAACTTTCATATTATCGGCCCTGTTAATTACACATCTAATTTACCGAATGTCTATATTTATGGTGAAATGCAGTACGAGAAAACCATCCCATATATTAAATATGCAGACATAGCTTTGAGTCCGATGACTCTTCCTTCTTTCACCGATAGTAATAAGATAAAACAATATAATTATTGTCGTTTACCTGTAGTTATAAGTTCTATCAATTTATCTTCCAACGAAAACTTTATCTACTATCACTTAAATGATGAAAAATCAATGATTAAGTCACTTGAAACTGCGTTGGAATTTAGCCCAGATGAGGTGGTGTTTTCTCAAATCGACAGCTGGTCTGATGTTACTAAGGGAATATTGGACTCAGTAGGTTTGAAAGATACTGTTCGATGATGGAATAGCTCTAATGAAGTTAAGTTACAAAACCATTTTAGATCCTTCAAAATTCGTTTTTTTTGTATTTTCTGTACAGTTGTTTTTTTGGTGGCTTTTCTTTCCTGATAAGCCTACGGTAATTGACGGGAATGCTAGGTATTACGGTATAATATCATATGCAATTTACTTCATTTTGATGTTTTCGTTTATTTTAGGTGGGATTTTTGGCAAAAGTGCAGCCATTTCCGCACCTAAAAGTTTTTACGTATCAGAAGCTACACTGTTTAAATGGGGTAAGTTTTGTCTAATTTTGGCTATTGTCTCATTTTTAATTAAGTTCAATCAGTTGTTACTAAATCCTAATTTATTTTATGGCTTATTGAATAGTGGAGGTATCAATCGTTTAGCTCGGAGTCTAAATGATACTCAAACTGGCGTTGGTTTCTTGTCCGTATTTTGGGTTTTTTCAACAGCAGCATTCTCTTATTTATATTTTAATTCAAATTTATTAAATAAATACGTTAAAAAATATTTCTACCTTACTTTTGTTTTGGTTATGTTATATAGCATTTTTAATATGACTAGAACAGCTTTTATTACGTATTTTATGATTAACTTTTGTTGCTACTTCTTATCAAGAAAAGTTAAAGTATCTATCCAACTTATTGCTATTATACTGTTGTTTTTAATGGTTTTTTACTGGTTAAATGCGTTACTTAGAACTGGAGTGTTATATTCAGAAGAACATAGTATCAGTTTGTTCTCTATAGATGTTCAAGTGAAATTGTTTCAAGAATTTGTCGAAAAGTATTTAGCAGGGGAATTAAATAACGCGTTTATAGTTATGAGTCACGATGCGGAACCTTTCAAAAATTTTGCTTATGGTTCAATATTTCAACCGTTTACTAATGCTTATGCATTAGACGGTTATTTTCTCAATACTCAAAATATATTTGGTATTTGGTATTGGCAATTTGGTGTGTTAGGTGCTTTTTTTATTACGTTTTGCTTTTCTTTTATTTGGAGATTTAGTTTTTTTCTATCGCTGAAGGAAAACAAACAAGGCATAGTTTCTATATGGTATCTTCATTATTTGTTCGTTTTCCCCGGTTTATATAGTATTACCAGAATAAACTATTTCTTTTTGCTATATTACTTAATACCCGTGACTATATTGTTTTTTATGTTGATTAAAAATAGGAGGTGTTAATTGTTATTTATTGATGGTATTGTATTCTCACTTCAGAAGAGTGGTGGTATTAGTGTATATTTTAATGAGATTTTTTCTCGTGTTTGTAAAAGTGGTTCTCCATTTTTTTTGAAACTGTATAATAAGTTTGATCTAAATGGAAACTTCAACCATGACATCAATAACTTTAAAAGTAGTACAATAGTTGAGCCTGGCCGGCTGCTTGAACGGTACCGAGACGTTCAGCTGAACGAACTGGCTACAGTTTTTCATTCATCTTATTACAGGCTTCCCGTTAAAAAACAAAGATCAAATGTCAAAATTGTGACTACAGTTCATGACTTTACGTATGAAAAGTTTGGGCGAGGAATTTCAAAGTTTGTCCATTGCTTCCAAAAGCGAAGAGCAGTTTTGAATAGCGATGTGATAGTTTGTATATCAGAAAATACCAAAAATGACTTGCTTAAGTATATACCTGAAGCTGAAGGAAAAAACATTCAAGTGGTGTACAATGGTGTTTCTGATATTTTTTATTACGATGAATCGATTGAGGTCACTAATAAGGTTATTTTTGTTGGTTCTCGAGTTGGATATAAGAACTTTAGCATTGTAGTGGAGGCTTTAGCTCTTAAACCCGAATTTAGTCTAACTATCATTGGTGGGGGGGAGCTTAATAAAAGTGAACAAGCGCTGCTAGAGAATAATTTGCCTGGTAGATATGAATACCTTGGCTTCATTGATGATGAAGAGTTGGCATTACTCTACAATAAAGCATTTTGTTTAATTTACCCATCTTTGTATGAGGGGTTCGGTATTCCCGCTCTCGAAGCTATGAGGTCCGGCTGCCCTGTGATTGCGACAAATTCATCTTCCTTACCTGAAGTTTGTGGTGGTGCTGCATTGCTAATGGATAACCCTAGTGCTGAGACAATATCCTCTTCAGTTGAAAAGTTACAGATTGATGTAACACGCAAATTATTCGTCGAGAAGGGGCTAGAAAATGCAAGTCGATTTAGTTGGGATGAAACATTTAATAAAATTAATGATATTTATTTAGGATAGTTATGAAAGTTGCTCTAATTACCGGTATTACAGGTCAAGATGGGTCTTACCTAGCAGAATTATTGGTTGAAAAAGGTTACGAAGTTCATGGTTTAATTCGCAGAACGTCATCATATAATACTGGGCGTATTGATACGCTAATAAATAGCGGGGTAAATCTTAAGCTGCATTATGGAGATCTAACCGATTCTGCAAACCTGATTCGTTTGATCAACGAAATTCAACCTGATGAAATCTATAATCTAGGTGCAATGTCGCACGTGGCTGTTTCTTTTGAATCTCCAGAATATGTTGCTGATGTAGATGGCATGGGTACTCTACGCCTTCTTGAGGCGATTCGTATCAACGGTTTGGAAAAGAAAACTCGCTTTTATCAAGCGTCAACATCTGAACTTTATGGCGAAGTCCGAGAAATTCCACAGCGTGAAACGACTCCTTTTTACCCACGTTCTCCATACGCTGTGGCTAAAATGTACGCATACTGGATTGTGGTTAACTATCGTGAATCATACGGAATGTACGCATGTAATGGTATTTTATTTAACCATGAGTCACCACGCCGTGGTGAAACCTTTGTAACTCGTAAGATTACCCGTGCGATTGCGAATATCTCTCAAGGTCTAGAATCTTGCCTAGAACTTGGCAACATGGATGCGTTGCGTGACTGGGGGCATGCTAAAGATTACGTTCGCATGCAATGGATGATGCTTCAACAAGAACTGGCAGAAGATTTTGTTATTGCTACTGGTAAGCAGATCTCTGTGCGCGAGTTTGTTCGCTTGTCAGCGAAGGAAGCGGGGATCGAACTTGAGTTTTCAGGTGAAGGCATTGATGAGATAGCTACTGTGGTAGCTATCGATGAAGAAAAAGCACCAAAAGTGAAAGTTGGTGATGTCATTGTGAAAGTCAACCCTCGCTTCTTCCGTCCAGCGGAAGTAGAAACATTACTTGGTGACCCAAGTAAAGCGAAAGCTAAACTTGGTTGGACTCCAGAGATCACTGTAGAAGAAATGTGTGCAGAAATGGTTGCGTTCGATATCGATAAGGCAAAACAACACGCAGTTCTAAAAGAACACGGATTTGACGTTGCGATCTCACTAGAAAGCTAATTAATCAGTAATATTGATTCGTTTATATTGCAGAGTTCCTCATTTTGGGCTCTGCTTTTTCTATTTATATTATCGGAACTAGTATGAAAAGAGTATTTATTGCTGGTCACAAAGGTATGGTCGGCTCAGCTATTGTTCGTCAACTATCTAAAGACTCTTCAGTTGAAGTTATTACTAAAGATCGTAATGAGCTTAACCTGTTAGATGCACTAGCCGTCGAGGCGTTTTTTGCGACTCACAATATTGATCAAGTTTACCTTGCGGCCGCGAAAGTCGGTGGAATTGTTGCTAACAAAACCTACCCTGCTGAGTTTATCTACCAAAATTTGACGATTCAAAACAATATTATTCACTCTGCACATCTGCATGGTGTTCAAGATTTACTATTCTTGGGGTCGTCTTGTATTTATCCAAAGTTTGCACAACAACCGATGCGTGAAGACTCTTTATTGACTGGAACTTTGGAAGAAACCAATGAGCCTTACGCAATTGCTAAGATTGCCGGTATCAAAATGTGCGAGTCCTATAATCGCCAATATGGTCGCAACTATCGATCAGTAATGCCAACTAATTTGTATGGTGAAAATGATAATTTTCATCCTCAAAATTCTCACGTTATTCCTGCGTTGTTGCGTCGCTTCCACGAAGCCAAGTTGAATGGCGACAGTAAGGTTGTTGCGTGGGGGAGCGGTAAACCTATGCGAGAGTTTTTGCATGTGGATGATATGGCAGCAGCCTCAATTTATGTAATGAATCTTGATCAAGAGGTGTATCTAGAAAATACGCAAGAAATGCTTAGTCACATAAACGTAGGTACAGGTGTAGATTGTACAATCCGTGAACTTGTTGAAACTGTGGCAAAAGTGGTTGGTTTTGACGGCGAAATTGAATTTGACACGACGAAACCAGACGGCACTCCTCGTAAGTTAATGGATGTTTCACGTTTAAAGAGTTTAGGTTGGGAAGCGAAGACGAGCCTAGAAGATGGTTTAACTATGACTTACCAGTGGTTCCTAGAGAATCAAGAAAATTATCGCGGTTAAAGTACCTAGGGTAGGGCTAATATAAGGATTTAAACAAAGCATATGTTTTTAAGCAAAAAACGTTTTTCTCAAGTAATTGAAAGTACGCCATTAGTTTCAATTGACTTAGTTATTGAGGATGAAAGTGGTCACGTTTTACTTGGGGAGCGTTTAAATCGACCCGCTCAAGGTTTCTGGTTCGTTCCTGGTGGGCGTATTCTTAAGGATGAAAAGCTTGAAGATGCCTTTGCTCGTTTAACTTTAGAGGAGCTTGGACATGAGTTTAAGCTCTCTCAAGCAACGCTGATGGGGCCTTATACACACCTCTATGATGACAATGTATTTGGCAATGAGTTTACGACTCATTATGTCGCTATTGCCTACAAGCTAACTGTCGTTCGGTCTGAATTGAACTTACCCATGGATGTACAGCATTCTCGTTATCGTTGGTGTCATCAAGAGGAACTATTGACCAGTGATAAAGTACATGTTCATACTAAATGGTATTTTCAAAAAATAACTAAAACTATCACCTAATTAAAAATAACGAGTTGACTATGCTTATTCCTGTAATTATGGCCGGCGGTTCAGGTAGCCGTTTATGGCCTCTATCTCGATCAAAATACCCTAAACAATTTCTAGCGGTAACCGGTGAGCAAACGATGCTCCAGCAGACGCTTAGTCGAATGGCTGGTTTAGAACATAATGCGCCGTTTGTTATCTGTAATGAAGAGCATCGCTTCCTAGTTGCAGAACAACTTCGTCGTATTGATAGCCCTCATAGTGGAATACTATTAGAGCCTGTTGGGCGCAATACCGCTCCAGCGATTGCTTTAGCTGCCAAATTTGCTTTCTCTGCAAACCAAACTTCAGATGAAGAGGCGTTGATGCTTGTTCTTGCTGCAGATCATGTAATTAAAGACACACAATCTTTTCATCAATCCGTTCAGGCTGCTATTCCGTACGCCCAGCGTGGTGATATGGTTACATTCGGTATCAAGGCAAATGCACCAGAAACAGGCTATGGCTACATTAAAACTGGCGATGCAGTTGTCGTTGCCGACGAAAATCGAGGCTTTAGCGTCGACAGTTTTGTTGAAAAGCCTAATCTTGAAACGGCAAAGCAGTATCTAGAAGACGGCAGTTATTTGTGGAACAGCGGTATGTTCTTATTCAAAGCTTCTACTTATCTTGAAGAGCTAGCGAAGTTTCGACCTGATATCTTAAAAGCGTGTGAAAGTGCATTTGATAGCCACTTTGATGACCTAGATTTTATTCGCATGTCATCTGAGCTGTTTTCACAGATCCCTGATGAATCCATCGATTTTGCGGTAATGGAGAAAACCGAAAAAGCGATTGTCGTTCCGATGGATGCAAACTGGAGTGATGTTGGCTCTTGGTCAGCGCTTTGGGAAGTGAATAACAAAGATGAACAGGGGAACGCAACTCGAGGTGACGTGCTAACCGAGCAGACTCAGAACAGTTACATATATTCACAAGATAAACTCGTGGCCACCGTGGGTGTTGAGAACCTCATCGTTGTAGAGACGAAAGATGCGGTATTGGTTGCGAATAAAGATAAAGTTCAAGATGTAAAGTCGATTGTAAATCAGCTTAAACAACAAAATCGAGCTGAGTGTCAGCAGCACCAAGAGGTATATCGCCCATGGGGTTCCCATGAGACGGTATCTGAGGGTGAGCGTTACCATGTGAAGCAAGTACTGGTTAAGCCAAAGGAAAAAACAGCACTGCAGATGCACCACCATAGAGCTGAGCACTGGGTTGTTGTATCAGGTACCGCTAAAGTCACAAAAGGTAACGAAACTTTTCTTCTGACTGAAAATCAATCCACTTATATTCCAGTTGGGACTCCCCACTCTGTGGAAAACCCAGGACAGGTGCCTTTAGAGCTTGTTGAGGTTCGCTCCGGTTCATACTTAGAAGAAGACGACATTGTTCGCTTTGATAGTCAAGCGTCTAAGTTCGGCGGCGACTACTAACTACCTATTGAGATAGAAATGATGACAACAAAATTAATCAGTAGTGAAGTACTTAGTGCGTCAGGTGTTCAGTTTGGTACCAGTGGCGCTCGAGGGCTTGTCACTCAGTTTACGCCGGACGTTTGTGCTGCATTTACTCATGCATTTATCGCATCAATGCGCAGTAATTTTACTTTCAGTCAAATGGCTGTGGCTATTGATAACCGTCCTAGTAGCCCCGCGATGGCGCAAGCGGTCATTCAAGCGCTTACTGATGCCGGCATAGAAGCGATTTACTACGGTGTAGTACCAACTCCCGCTCTCGCGTATACCGCAATGCAAGACAATATGCCTTGTATCATGGTGACTGGATCTCATATCCCGTTTGATCGCAATGGAATTAAGTTCTACCGCCCGGACGGAGAGATCACGAAAGCAGATGAACAAGCAATTTTAACCGAGAAAGTAGATTTTAGTGCTATCAATGACCTGCCTGAGTTAACGATTAATTTCTGTGCGGCTGAGCTTTACCGAGCACGTTATACCGATTTGTTTGATGCAGATTTACTGGCAGGAAAGCGTGTTGGTATATATGAGCATTCAAGTGCTGGGAGAGATATTTACCAAGGACTTTTTGAATCGCTTGGGGCTGAAGTCATATCATTGGAGCGTACTGACGAATTTGTTCCGATTGACACTGAAGCAGTTGCTGAATCTGATAAGGAAAAAGCACGCAGTTGGTCTAAGCAGTATGATTTAGATTTTATTTTCTCGACTGATGGAGATGGGGACCGCCCATTAGTTGCTGATGAGAACGGCGAATGGTTGAGAGGTGATATCCTAGGCTTACTTTGTTCGCGAGCGCTTCAAGTAGATGCATTAGCAGTTCCAGTTAGTTGCAACACTATTATTGCTGAATCCCTTGAATTTGAAGCCGTATCTAAAACACGAATTGGCTCGCCTTATGTTATCGCTGAATTTTCCGAATTAGCAAAAACTTATAAAAGAATTGCAGGGTTTGAAGCTAATGGAGGGTATTTGCTCGGAAGTGATGTTTCGGTGAATGGGAAATCTCTAAAAGCGTTGCCAACCCGAGACGCCGTCTTACCTGCTCTTATGTTGCTTTCTTTAGCGAAAAAATCATCGATCAAAAGTTTGGTAAGTCAATTACCACAGCGCTTTACGCATAGTGACCGTATTCAAAACTTTGCGACTGAAAAGAGTTTGTCGATATTGGAAAGTGGTCGTCAAAATACTAAAAAGCTACTAGATTCTCTGGGGATGTCAGAGGTTAATGCTGTTAGTATGGATAACACTGATGGATTAAGATTCGAGCTATCTAATGCAACAATCATCCATTTACGTCAGTCTGGTAATGCCCCTGAACTTCGTTGTTATGCCGAAGCTGAGCGGATGGAAGATGCTATTGCTTTGGTCGATAAAGTGTTAAGAAATATTAAGTTAATTTAGCTTTTGAGCACTTTAGTATTTATACATAACCAATATGGAGCTATGCGCTAAAGCGTGGCTCTACCTTTCTGAGCGTCAGTTTTATGATTTACACTTTAAGTAACCCAATAAAAAATTTTCCTTGGGGTAGCCGTACTGCTATTCGAGACTACTTTGGTATCGATAATTCGAATTTAGATCACCAAGCTGAAGTATGGATGGGAGCTCACCCCTCCTCAAGCTCCAGTATTTTTCAGGCTGGCGTTGATGTGTCTTTATGCGATGTTATTGCCAGTAACCCAGATTATTGGTTAGGAAAGGAAACCAAAGAGAATTTCTCATCGCTTCCTTTTCTTATGAAAATTCTAGCAGCAGAAGAGCCGCTATCCATACAAGTTCATCCATCGAAAAAAGCAGCTGCATTAGGCTTTGCTAAAGAGAATGAGCAAGGGGTACCTCTAGATGCAGCAAATCGCAATTATAAAGATGCAAATCACAAGCCTGAGCTCGTGTATGCCCTCACTCCTTATTTAGCTATGAATGGTTTTCGAGAGTTTGACCAGATTGTTGCCAACTTTGATGCTATTGACCTTCCAGTGCTAGAAGATATTTTTCAACCTTTTAAACAAGATCCTAACCCATTAACTCTTGCTGAGTTTTTTGCGGCTATTCTTGTGTTAGAAGGGGAACTTAAAACGCAGGCAATTCGTCAGCTTCTACACTCGTTAAAAACGATAGATAAAGACCATTTTGCATACCAAGCTTCGTTGCTTATCTCTCGCTTTTCTCATCTTTACCCTGAAGATGTTGGTTTGTTTGCTCCTTTATTTTTAAATGTTATTGAGTTGCAACCAGGCGAGGCTATGTTCTTATATGCTGAAACCCCCCATGCTTATATCCATGGATTAGCTGTGGAAGTAATGGCTAACTCTGATAACGTTTTGAGAGCAGGTCTAACCCCCAAGTATATTGATGTTGAAGAGTTAGTAAAAAATACACAATTTAAGCCTGTTGCGTTTGAAAGCTTGATTTTGAAACCAACTGGTAATCGAATGGGTCGAGATGTGTACCCTATACCGATTAAAGATTTTAACTTTGATGTACTGAATCCTCAAAATACAATGTCTTTAACTACATCTTCACCAGAGATACTGTTGTGTTTATCCAATCAAGTGACGCTTATTACAGCTATGGAAAGTAGAGTATTATGCAAAGGAGAATCTGTAGTTCTTTCTGCATCGTTAGGTGAATATTGTATTTCAGGGAAAGGTTCTATCGCGAGAGCTTATTGTTAGGTGGCTATGAAAGTTTCGATTATTACTGTTTGCTATAATTCTTCAGCAACAATAGAAGATACGATTAAATCAGTTAAGTTTCAGACGTATAAAGACATCGAGTATATCATTGTCGATGGTGGTTCCACAGATAACACAAATCAAATTATCAATAGTTATTCGGACTGTGTTGACATACATATCAGTGAAAGTGATGAAGGTTTGTACGATGCGATGAATAAAGGAATCGGAATGGCGACAGGTGATGTTGTTGGGATTCTTAACTCAGATGATTTTTTTAGCACAAAACATAGTGTTGCGGATCTAATATCCGGGTTTGTTTCTGACGATATCGATGGTGTATATTCTGATCTAGTTTACGTACAAGAAAGAGATACTTCTAAAGTAACTCGTCTATACAGCTCAAAGGTATATAAGCAATCGCTTATAAAGTTCGGTTTGATGCTGCCACACCCCACTTTCTATGTTAAGCGCAATGTCTATGAGAAATGTGGACTATATAAAACGGATTATAGAGTAGCTGCAGATTTTGAGTTGATTGCGCGTTGCGTATCCAAAGGCACTAAACTTAATCGAGTGCCCAAAATAACAGTAAAAATGCGTGAAGGAGGGATTAGTTCAAGTGGTTTGTTGTGGAGAGTACATCAAAATACCGAAATAGTACGCGCATGTCGAGATAATGGTATTTATACAAATATAGCAATGGTTGCGTTGAAATTACCCTATAAAGTATTCACTTTATTAACTAGAAAATTTGTGAGTGTTTAATTATGACTATATTGGTTACGGGAGCAACAGGGTTTGTTGGTCAAAACCTTACTCAATTAAACCAAAAATTTCGTTGTGTTATTCGTGCGGGTGAAGAACATTCCTTTTCTGATAGTTATATAGTTCCGACTATAGATGCATCAACGGAATGGAATAACTGTTTCCATGATGTCAATGCTATTATTCATTTAGCTGGATTGGCGCATAATAAGTCATATACGGATGCTGAATATAGAATTGTAAATACTGAGGGGACGCTGCGGCTAGCAGCAAAAGCGGCGGAAGCGGGTGTTAAGCGTTTTGTCTTTGTTAGCTCGATAGGTGTTCATGGAGCTAACTCTTGCGACAAGGTATTTTCGCCCGATGATCAGGCAAAACCTCACAATTCTTATGCGCTATCAAAGCATAATGCTGAATTAGGACTTTGGGAGATATCTAAGCAAACAGGGTTAGAGGTTGTTATTGTTCGTCCTACATTAGTATACGGTCCAAATGCGCCTGGAAACTTCGGTGCATTGGTCAAGTTAGTCAATAAACTGCACATTCTTCCATTCGGCTTGGCTAATAATAAACGTTCTTTTGTCTCTGTACAAAACTTAGCAGACCTGTTGATAACTTGTGCACTTTCTCCTAACTCTTCGGGTCATACCTTCTTAGCAAGTGACTCTGAAACAGTTTCTATCAAAGAGTTTACCAATGCGATAGGGGAAGGTTTATCGAAAAAGGTTATTCAGCTTCCCATCCCTATTAACTTAATGAGGCTTATGGGTAAAGTGACAGGAAAATCTGCAATAATTGAGCAGTTGTATGGTGATCTACAGGTTGATTCGGCAAACCTGAAAGAGATCCTTGGTTGGACGCCCCCTTTCACAATTAAACAGGCAATGACATCATTGCGTAAACAGAGTAAATAGTATGATTCGAGTACTTGATTTTTTGGCGGCATTTATTGGCTTGGCCTTCCTCTGGCCCATTTTACTTGTGGTTACAGTAATTGGTTTGTTTGATACCGGCTCTCCAATTTTTGTACAAGAGCGAGTGGGCCGAAATAAAAAGGCATTTAAGCTCATTAAGTTCCGTACCATGTCGGTAGAAACGCAATCTGTGGCGAGTCATTTAGCGAGTAACGCTTCTATTACTAAGCTAGGGGCTTTTCTACGTAAGACCAAGGTTGACGAACTACCACAGCTTATCAATGTAATCAAAGGTGAAATGAGCTTAGTTGGTCCGCGACCAAACTTATTTAATCAAGAAGAATTGATAAAAGAGCGTGACTCACTGGGCGTATATGATGTTTTGCCCGGTATTACTGGTTTAGCTCAAGTGCAAAATATTGATATGTCAACGCCTGAGTTGTTGGCGAAAACCGATAAGCAGATGATTGATACGCTCACTCTAAGAGATTACTTTAAGTATATTTTGATGACGGCAACCGGCAGCGGTTCTGGTGACGCGGTTAAATAGTGCGGTTTCTCGGATTGACCCTAAAATAATTTTTATAAGAATAATTTTATGCAACGTCTCAATTTTATTTGGCAACTTTCTCGTCTACACAAGCGTGTCATCAGCGTCATTATCGACACATTGCTTATTTTGTTTGCTTTACATATTGCTCTGTGGACAAGATTGGGCGACGTAAAGCTACTTAGCGATGGTGATAATTTATTACTGATTGGCTTAACAGTGATATCAACAGTTTTGATTTTTACTCAAATTGGGCTGTATCGAGCTATCCTTAGGTATCTGACTTTTCAAGCTTTGTTTGTAGTTACTGCCGGAGCAGTACTGTCAGCTATCGCGCTAGCGGTTTTTGCTTATTATCTACAGGAACCAATCCCTAGAACGGTGCCTATTATATATGGTGCCTATCTAGCACTGTTGTGTGGTGGTTCTCGCCTTATTGTCAGAAATCTGGTAGCGACTACATCGCCATCAAAAGATTCTCGTCAGGAAGTCTTGATCTATGGTGCAGGCTCTGGCGGTCGTCAGCTCGCAGTCGCACTTCGCGCTTCTGAAAACTATCGTATTCGAGCGTTCATCGATGAAGATAAAACTCTCACAAATACAATGATTCTTGGGTTACCTGTTGTTGATTTATCTAAAACAGAAGTTTTGATTGAGAAGCATGACGTTTCTAAAATTTTGCTTGCGATTCCAAGTGCTTCTCGTGCTCGCCGTAAGCAAATTTTAGATCTTTTAGCTCCATTACCTGTAGAAATACAAACAGTTCCAGATATGGCAGATATTGTATCTGGAAAGGCCAAAATTGATGAGCTTACTGATGTGCCAATTGAGGACTTGTTAGGGCGTGATGCTGTAGCTCCTCAGCAGGTCCTAATGGAAGCTAATATTAAAGATAAAGTGGTTATGGTAACTGGTGCTGGCGGTTCGATTGGCTCAGAATTGTGCCGTCAGATTTTAAAACAAGGGCCAAAAACACTCGTTCTATTCGAGTTATCTGAATTTGGTTTGTATAAAATTGATCGTGAGCTCTCTTTACTAAAAGAATCCAAAGATCTTGATGTAGAGATTGTCCCTCTTTTGGGCTCTGTTCAACGTTCTCATCGACTACTTACGGCAATGAAGTCTTTTAAGGTTGAGACAGTTTATCACGCAGCAGCATACAAGCACGTTCCTCTTGTTGAATATAATGTTGTAGAAGGTGTACGAAACAATGTTTATGGCACGTACTACACGGCAAAGGCAGCAATTGAAGCTGGTGTCGAGTCTTTTGTGTTGATCTCAACAGACAAAGCGGTTCGCCCTACAAACGTGATGGGTACGACCAAGCGCATGGCAGAGTTAGGTTTGCAAGCTCTAGCTGAACAAGAGAATCAGAAAGAAAATGGTACTCGTTTCTGCATGGTTCGATTTGGTAACGTTCTTGGTTCTTCTGGTTCAGTTATTCCGCTCTTTAAAAAGCAGATTAAAGCTGGGGGGCCTTTAACAGTAACTCATCCAGATATTACTCGTTTCTTTATGACAATTCCTGAAGCTGCTCAACTTGTTATTCAAGCTGGTGCGATGGGCAAAGGGGGCGATGTATTCGTTCTTGATATGGGAGAGTCAGTTAAGATTACAGATCTCGCTGAGAACTTGATTAATCTTTCTGGCTTGTCTGTTAAGAATGAGCAGAACCCTCATGGTGATATCGAAATACAGTTTTCTGGCCTTCGTCCGGGAGAGAAGTTGTATGAAGAACTGTTGATTGGGGACAATGTTCAACGTACTGCTCATGAACGGATCATGACAGCTCATGAGGTATTTTTGCCAATTTACGAGTACGATAATTTACTTGAGTCTTTAGACTTTGCTTGCCATAACTTAGAACATGAGACGATTCGCAAACTGTTATTGGATGCACCGACAGGGTTCAAGCCTACTGATGGAATTGGCGATCTAGTTTGGAATGCTTCTAGCTCAACACAACAAGTGGTAGAGAATTGATGAAAGGCCAGTAACCCAGTTGCTGGCCTTTTTTGTTATCTTTGGGGCTGTAGACAAGTACATATAACGGAAATACTTGGTCTTCAAAAGAAGCTTTTTTTCAGCTCTGATCCTCCTACCTGCTACCTTTCTTGATCTTCCACTACAGTTTTGACTGTAAACTGTAGTAAAATTACGCTAATTTGTTTTTATACCGATTTATTTTGAATTGAACGAGGTCAGTCCTATGTCAGCTAAGAAGCCTATGGCTCTAGTGATTCTTGACGGTTACGGTCACCGTGAAGACACAGCAAACAACGCAATCGCGAATGCAAAAACTCCATTTATCGATAGCCTGTTTGCTAACAAACCAAACACGCTAATCTCTGCTTCTGGTATGGACGTAGGTCTACCTGACGGTCAAATGGGTAACTCAGAAGTTGGTCACACTAACATTGGTGCTGGTCGCGTTGTATACCAAGACCTAACTCGTATCACTAAGTCTATCGCTGACGGTGAATTCGCTGAAACGCCTGCTCTAGTAGAAGCGATTGACTCAGCGGTTAAAGCTGAGAAAGCAGTGCACATTATGGGTCTTATGTCTCCAGGTGGTGTACACTCTCACGAAGATCACATCTACGCAGCAGTTGAAATGGCTGCAGCACGTGGCGCTGAGAAGATCTACCTACACTGCTTCCTAGACGGTCGTGACACACCGCCACGTAGCGCAGAAAACTCTCTACAACGTTTCCAAGACCTATTCGCTAAACTAGGTAAAGGCCGTGTGGCTTCGCTAGTCGGTCGTTACTACGCAATGGATCGTGATAACAACTGGGATCGCGTTCAAGTTGCTTACGATCTTCTTACTCTAGGTAAAGCAGAGTTCACAGCTGAGTCTGCAGTGGCCGGTCTAGAAGCGGCTTACGCTCGTGACGAGAACGACGAATTCGTTAAAGCAACGGCTATCAAAGCTGAAGGTCAAGAAGATGCAGCTATCGTAGACGGCGACGCAGTTATCTTCATGAACTACCGTGCTGACCGTGCACGTCAAATTACTCGTACTTTCGTACCTGATTTCGACGGCTTCGAGCGTGAAGTATTCCCAGCAATCAACTTCGTGATGCTAACGCAATACGCAGCTGACATCCCATTAGCTATCGCATTCCCACCTGCGTCTCTAGAGAACACATACGGTGAGTGGCTATCTAAGCAAGGTCAAACTCAACTACGTATCTCTGAAACTGAGAAATACGCGCACGTTACATTCTTCTTCAACGGTGGTGTTGAGAACGAATTTGAAGGTGAAGAGCGTCAATTAGTTGCTTCTCCAAAAGTTGCGACTTACGACCTACAACCAGAAATGAGCTCTGCTGAGCTAACTGAAAAGATGGTTGCGGCTATCAAGTCTGGTAAGTACGACACTATCATCTGTAACTACCCGAACCCAGATATGGTTGGCCACACTGGTGTTTACGAAGCTGCAGAAAAAGCTATCGAAGCAATGGACGAGTGTGTTGCTAAAGTAACAGCAGCTATCGAAGAAGTAGGCGGTCAAATGCTGATCACTGCTGACCACGGTAACGCAGAAATGATGGTAGACCCAGAGACAGGTGGCATCCATACTGCTCACACTAACCTACCAGTTCCTCTAATCTACGTTGGTGACAAAGAAGTTGAGTTCAAAGACGGCGGTAAGCTGTCTGACCTAGCTCCAACTATGCTTTCTCTAGTAGGTCTAGAAATCCCATCAGAGATGACGGGTGAAGTTCTGGTTAAGTAATTTTTAACCAATACCAAATACTGAAACGGCTGCACGCGAGTGTGGCCGTTTTTTTGTATTTGGGATTTGGGAAAAGATACGAGATGAGGGTAAACGAGATACGAAGAGCAAAAGAGCGGATGTGAGATACGGGTGAGTGAGATGAGAAGAGCTTAAAGGCAGATGTACGATTCGAGTAAGTGAGATACGAAGTACTGAAGAACATATTCGATATGCGAGAAACCAGGGGCGAAGATATTACGGGCAGAGAGCAGTAACATGTCTTCGCATCTCAAATCTCGTTACTCCATCTGCTCTATATGCCCTTCGTATCACGCATCTCGTTTACTCGCATCTATTTTTCCCCGTCATTCCAGAATTGAGGAACGAAATGTCTGGAATCTCTCTCTTAGTCCAACACAACGAGATTCCCTATCACGCTCGTGCTTCACTGTAGGGAATGACGTGGGGTTATTTGTTGGCTTTATCTAGGATGGAACGTTCAAAGTCTAGCAACCACTCTTTTCGGCTCATGCCGCCTGTGTAACCTGTAAGAGTGCCATTCGCGCCAATTACACGATGGCAGGGAACCACGATACTAAATGGGTTCTTGCCGTTTGCGCCACCGACTGCTCGAACGGCTTTGGGATTGTTCATTCGCTTAGCTTGTTCACCGTAGCTAATAGTTTCGCCATAAGGAATGGTAGTAAGTGCTTGCCAAGCTGCTTTTTGAAAGTCGGTGC
>NZ_JCBDGU010000005.1:0-154239 GCF_059834255.1 Vibrio sp. R11-SG3-ISO9 | reverse complement strand
CTATCGATGGCAAAACGGCGGTTGCTTATATTCCTCGTGGTAAAATCATTGGTCTTTCTAAGATCAACCGCATTGTTCGCTTCTTTGCTCAGCGCCCACAAGTTCAGGAGCGCATGACTCAGCAAATTCTTGTTGCACTTCAAACTCTGCTTGAGACGGATGATGTTGCGGTAACAATGGATGCAGTTCACTACTGCGTGAAGTCTCGTGGTGTTATGGATGCAACGAGTGAAACGACCACAACGGCACTGGGCGGTATTTTCAAGTCAAACCCAGCAACTCGTCATGAGTTCTTGCACGGTCTACGCTAATCTACGATTGATTAGATAGGTTCGATTTCACTATTTAAATCGACAAGAAATATTCGAAGCCTCGCACTCTGCGGGGCTTTTTTGTATCTGATTCGCACCATTGCCTAACGCGACAGCAAGCTTTCCGGGGAGTTTCTTTATACATATGTGGTTTTGTGCTGGCGATAGATCCCCGACTCAGTCGTCCCTCCTTCTCGGGGATGACGGATTAGAGCTCCCTGAGATTGATTGGCAAATGGTTACGTCTAAATAACTTTGGTCATTCTCTAGCGTGAAGAATTAGCGAGTAAAGAATCAGTACGGTTTCAGAATTAGTATGAGTTCCCCCAATTCAGTCGTTCCTCCTTCTCGAGGCTGATGGCTTTGAGTTTCAGAAGTTGATTGGGGAATTTTACGTCTAGATTATTTACGTCATTCCCTAAAGCGAGGGACGAGCGTCGTAGGGAATCTTTTACGAAGGCATGGTTTGAAATGAATGCGCTCAACAGGCAGTAAAGCGCATTTTCATTTGAGTTTGAAGCGGTTAAGACAGGTTAAACAAACGCTTGAGGTTATGAATTAAACCTGATGGCTTATTCTGATCTTGATAGATGCTCAAGCCATCGTAGAAGCTACCCATAAACGAGACACGAATCTCATCCTCTGTTTGTCTTACGATTCGACAAAGTAGGGCAGCTGTCGCGGCGGCGTGATCGTTCGCTAGGCTATAATCCATGCCCATGCGGCCTTGAACAAATAGCCATAGGTGAGTGATGAATTGCAGCTTCTTTGAACTTGAGTGGCTAAATTTCTGACTATGCTCTTGGCCAACGGTCTCTTCCAGCACTTGCTGCATCGCTTCGCTGGCATCTTTATTAGAACTAAATTCATAGCTCGCATCGATGTGCGTTTTTGTCAGCAAGCCAAGCAGAGTTTGAATACTGGAGTTGTCAGGTTTGTTTTCACATGCGTGCTTGAACAATGACTGATTACTCTGGATAAAGTCTTTCGATTCCTGCTCAAACCCAATTTTTAACGCTTGGATCTGTTCAAAACCTGCTTCTGATAAACAGTGTTCGAGTTTACTCATCGTGCTGGTGCTATTCGTTACTTTGTAATTCTTCCCAAGTCACTTCAGCTGACTTGGTATCACTGTTCACAAAGGCTGAATTGCCCGTTAACATCACTGACAGATCCATTGTACGTTCTGTCATTTCCGCCATTTGCTCGATGCCTTCATTGCTCAGACGAACAATTTGAGCGTCCAAGTAACCAAACTTACCGCGATTCTGTTCCCACCAAACATTTGATTTGGTGTTAAAGCTAAATACTTTGACTGACTTTGCTAAGCGAGTGGCTTTTTTAACGCGCTCTGGATCCGGTTCACCTACATCGATCCACTCTAAGATCTGATCATCAAGAGACTTTTGCCAAAGGTCTGGTTCTTCAATAGTCGACAAGCCTTTGGTGAATTGAAGCTCTGGTGATGCATTGATACAAAACGCCATGATACGCGCCATCATGCGTTGCTCTGTCTCAGAAGGGTGTTGTGCGATAGTGAGGTTGAACGAGTCGTAGTAGTCTCGATTCATGTCAGTGAGTGAGATACGAAATTTGTAGATTGTAGGTTTAAGAGCCATTAGCACAGTCTTGTATTATAAATTGACCTCTATCTTACCTTAACTGAATGAATTTTGGGTAAAAAAATAGCCAGCGTCGGCTGGCTATTTTAGGAATGCGTTAAGCGATCAATTAGATTACTTTGATGCTGTCTGCTTGAGGACCTTTTTGACCTTGAGATACTACGAACTCAACTTTTTGGCCTTCAGCAAGAGTTTTGAAGCCGTCACCAACGATTGCAGAGAAGTGTGCAAATACGTCTGGACCGTTCTCTTGTTGGATGAAGCCGAAACCTTTAGTTTCGTTGAACCATTTTACTGTACCAGTAACTGTGTTAGACATGATGATATCCTAAATTATTTTTTATTTGAGCCTATTGCGGCACCGATAGCGTGGAAAAGTTTATTGCTATTGCGTACAACACAACGGGGGGTTACTAGTAATCCGACGATATGTTTATATACAAAGAACTTTCTTTCTAGCCGAAATCGAGTCTAAATCAAACAGGGTAGGTGTCAATGGGATATTGTGCTAAAGGTTGCAGAACTTTGGGGACAGTCAAACTTTCCATCCCTTAGATATCATGTAGTTACAATGGTATGGTGTTTTGTTGTACTTTTTGTGACAGATAGGTGTGATTTTTGGCAAAAAACTGGAGTCAAAGCACTAATTCAACAATTATTAATATCAATAATGGATGTGAAATGTGAGGCGTAAAACAAATATAGAAACGAGACTCATTCGAACCATTGATTGATTACCGCCCCGTCTCTAAACGGGTTTTTAGGCAGGTATCGCACCCAAACGACTGCAATACCCAACCTTTGGAGCTGCTGCTTAATGGGTTATGCGATACAAGTTCCCATTGTCGGTACTGAAATAGATATCACCCTCTGGCGTGACTTCAATATCACGGACTCTCTCTCCCATATCTTCAAACAATCGCTCTTCAGCGATGGCATGGTTTTTCTTATTCAGAGTGACAACATTAATATGAGCGAGCTTCAACGCACCCGAAAGTAGCTTGCCATCAAGCTCAGGGAATTTCTCTCCTCGATAAAGTACTAAACTGCCCGGAGCGATAGAGGGAATATAAACCTTTACAGGTGACTCAATGCCTTTCTTCGTTTCTGCTTCGCCAACTTTAATTGGGCCCCAATACTCTTTGCCATGGGAAGTCACTGGCCAACCATAGTTTGCGCCTTTCTTAATCAGATTGATCTCGTCACCGCCACGCGGTCCATGCTCAATCGACCAAAGCTTCTTGGTTTTTTTATCATAAAAAAGACCTTGTGGATTTCGATGGCCGTAACTCCAAATCTCGTTAAGCACGTTTTTGTTTTTCACAAAAGGATTGTTTTTGGGCACCTGTCCGTCAGGCGTTAATCGTAAAATAGAACCTGCGTGGGTTTGCGTGTCTTGGCCGTTGTCTCGCTCACCGCGATCACCAATAGAGAAATAGAGACTGTTGCTATCGAAAGTAATGCGGCTGCCAAAGTGACGACCTGTATCTGTTAGGGATTGAGAGACGAAGACATCTTGCCAGTCGGTAATCTGCGTTCCGTTATATGTCGCACTTGCGAGAGCAGTAACGGCATCACCTTGTTGTTTTTTACTGTAGGTGACGTAAATTTTGTTTTGTTCAAATGGCGATAGGGCGATATCTAAGGCGCCACCTTGACCTTTGACCCAAACATCAGGCAGACGAAAAAGAGTCTCTTGTTCGCCAGTTTTGAGATTAACCTGTTTGATCACGCCTTCTCGTTCAGTCACTAACATTGTATTGTCATCAACGTACGCAAGCCCCCAAGGAATCAATAATCCATCGGTGATCTTCTCAACTTGAAGTGCTTGGCTCGGTAACGCAAAAGCTAGGCTTAAAGAAGCGGTAATACAATGACTTAATCTCATACAGTCTCTCCAAATAATCCCTTGTCTTTTAGTGTAGCGTTACTATCGCTCGTGAAAAGTGACTATTTCGAAAATAAATGTAAATAGTATTGTATGAATAAACCATGTGGCGTATGTTATCTCGTCTTTCCTCACGATGCTTAACAAGCATGCTGACACGGTGGCTTGTTATGCAAGCATTGTTTCTATCGCTCTAGTTACACTCATCAAAATTAGGTTGTGCAGCCATGAAGTCCAGTTTTGAATTTAAAACTATCTTGCTCGCTTGTCTGATCATCAGTGTTGGTCAACTTAGCATGGGCTTGGTGTTTCCATCATTACCTTGGATTGCCAAAGACTTTGATGTTTCACTAGAGCAGGCTCAGCTTTTGGTGAGTATTTATCTGCTTGGCTTTGGACCGTCGCAATTCTTATATGGTCCTATCTCCGATGCGTTAGGGCGCAAAAAAGTGTTATTGACCGGTCTTTTGATTGCCTTGATGGGACTACTAGTGATCATTTTCCTGAGTCACTCATTCTCGAATATGGTGCTGGGTCGCTTCCTACAAGGTCTGGGTACGGGTTGTTGTGCAGTATTAGCTAGAGCGACAACACGAGATAGATATTCGGGTTCAGAGCTACCCATCGCAATGTCTTATATTGCGATGGTGGCATCAATTACACCTCTAATTGCGCCAGTAATCGGCGGTTTTATTAACTTCCACTTTGGCTGGAGTATGGTGTTCATCTCGCTGCTTGGTTACGTGAGCTTGGTGTGGTTTGTGATTGCTTTTCGTTTCAAGGAGACGGTTAGCCAGTTCTCGAAGATTCCTTCACCAAAACGTATGGTCATTCAGTACAAGGAGTTACTGAGTTCGCGATATTTCATCAGTTTTGCCAGCATAGGTTGGCTTAACTTCAGTTTGATGATCACAACCGTTTCAGTGATGCCGTTTATCATGCAGAACCAAATTGGCATGACATCGGATCAATACGCAATGTGGGCGGTGATACCAGCATTGGGTATGTTAGGTGGTACCAGTCTGTGTAGTCGGATTCGACCTATCTTAGGCAGTAAGAAAACTCTGTTGATTACGCCTGTTCTTCATACCTGCGCGGCTGTCTGGCTGTTTGTGTGTCCGCTAGAGCCGTTGTACCTAATGCTCGGACAGTTATTGATGATCCTTGGGAATGGTATTGCATTGCCGTGTGCTCAAGCCCTAGTGATGCTTCCATACAAAAAGAATGCAGGTGCGGCTGCAGCTATGTCTGGAGGAGGGCAGATGGTGGTGTCGTCACTGGTGAGTATGGGATTGGTTAAACTGGGTTTAGGAGAAGCTTGGCATCTGTCGATTGTGATCGCTGTGTTTACGTTAATTACACTGTTTAATATCACTCGTGGTTTTAATAGCCCAGAAGCGCAGCAGGCAAATACTTAGCCTGCTACAAAGTTGGTCTCGTTCGATTATTCACACACAACGGCTACTTTTTGACTCGCCAATGTATCCGCTGGCACAGGATGATCGATCAGTTTGATTGGTGATTCATACAACTCTGAGAGGGTTTTCTCACTCAATAAGGTATCGGTGCCACCTTCAAAGGCAATTTCTCCCTGCTTTAGAGCGATAATGTGAGTTGCGTAACGCAGTGCCAAATTCAGATCATGAAGAATGACTATGATACCCACACCTTCATTTCGATTGAGCTCTGCAAGTAAACTCATTAATTGAAATTGATGATGAACGTCGAGTGCTGATGTCGGCTCATCGAGAATCAATAGTGGGGATTGTTGCGCAAGTAACATCGATACCCAAGCTCGCTGACGTTCACCACCAGATAGCTCATCGGCCAACGCACTTGAAAACTGATCTACGCCAGTGCGTTTCATCGCTTGTTCAATGATCGCGATATCTTCTTGATTCCATTGTCCAAAGGCACCACGCCAAGGGAATCGTCCTAGTCGAACTAATTCAGAAACTGTTAGGCCAGCTGAAGTAGGAAGCTTTTGTGGCAAATAAGCGATGCGTTTTGCGAGGTCTTTACTTTTGAGCGAGCTCAACGAGGTGTTGTCGAGCTTCACTTCTCCCTGTTCTGCTTGCATCTGACCGGACAATAAATTTACCAACGTTGATTTTCCCGAGCCATTATGACCGAGTACAACAGTGAGTTTATTGGTGGGGATCGTTAAGTTAGGCACTTTTAAAATGGTTCGATCATCACGAATCACTTTAATATTAGAGAGCTGGAACATAAATAACCTTTGTTAGGGTAGATACTCAACGTCAACGTCGTCTTTTATTTTGTAGGTTTAGCTGTTTGGCGTTTGTTGTCTGGGTGTCGGGGACAATCATCACACAGTTTACGAGAATCACATTTATAGACCAGACAACAGCTGGTTCTAACCAACTTTAACATGCCCGTTTCAGGATCCGTTTTGAGGCTGGTTAAGTGGCGGAGTGGGAGTTGACATGCTTCTAGCCATAGTTTCGCTTGCTCAAGAATATACTCATTACTGAATTCATTATGGTGACGTTGAACCTTGATGAGTGCCGCCAGAAGGTGGTCAGCTAACAAATGCTGAGTAAAGCCCGGGCGAATGCGTGTCCAAGTATTAATTTGCTCTCGATAGAACTCGGCTAAGGCCAGCAGTGCTTTTCCTGCTTCTGGAATTAACTCTTCCGGCGTTCCATGCTTGTGCGCATCAGTGCCGAAGCGGTAGCCAGTGATAAATCCTTTTAAACGCGACTGACCAATATTTTGAATATCAGGTAGTGAGTGCAACGCATAAATGGAAATAAAGCTGACGTATATCGGTTGCCAGCTGAGTAAATCCCAAGTGCGAGTTAACCAATATGGATTTCCTGCTTCCGGATGGTTTTTTGCCAAGCTATCATAAACACGTTTGATCTCGACATGGCTACCTGGATTGCTGATCACAATGCTTTTGCCGTAAATGGGCCCGAAGCTACCTTTTAAGAAAGGAGTAACTTCTTTTGAAAGCGAAAATACTTTTTGATGAAGAGGCGGGGCTTTTTTACGGGTGACAATGTCGTGAATCTGGGCCAGCATAAGATTGGTATAAATGATAATCAATTTCGTTATCATAACTAAATGATGCACACTTCACCATACAAATTGGTGCATTGACGTCGTTTGAAATGGATTTTTTAGGCTGAATAACAAACGATACGTGACCAGCATAGAGTTAAATGATACTAATATTTGTAAAGTGAATGTTATGTGTCGATCTATCACCCACTCAAGACGAAGAAGTATAAACGTTGAATAAGAATACCCCTGCATTTGAGCGAATTAGTAAGGTTCTAGGTTTTATTCACACTAACCTTAGTAGCCAGCTTTCTTTAGAAGAGATAGCGACCCAGAGCTGTTGGTCTCGTTGGCAGTTGCAGCGCGTTTTTCAGTCGGAGACGGGGATGACAGTGGCGAACTATGTTCGAGAGCTCAAATTAAGCAGAGCCGCTGAACTGCTGTTAGATGATGATCAAAGAGTGATTGATATTGCGATTGCTCTGGGATTCAACTCAGAAATTAGCTTTAGTCGGGCGTTTAAGCAAATGTTTGAGATTAGCCCTAGCCAATATCGAAAAAGTGGTAAAAGGGTTGGTTTGAAGAAACCTATCGAGGTCTCGGATTTCTCGACGGCTTTAGAAGAAGAGAGTGGTGCTCGTTTTGTTGAGGTAAAAATTGATGAGCGTGATGCCTTTTTGATTAAAGGCATGAGCACAGAAATCAGCGGCTTGTTTTCTCTTACGCAGGATTTTGCTCAAAAAGTTCCACAGCTGTGGGCACATCTCGAGCAAGAAGTGGTGTTACCAAAAGAGCAAGACCTGCGCTTTATTGGGGTTGTAGATATCACTCAAGCTAATTTTGACGGTACTAACCTTAAATATTGGGCAGGTGTCGTATTGGATGAACAAGTCTCTATGCCAACTCTTCCTAGCGTGGTTTCAGAAAAACTAGAGGTGCTTACTGTGCCGAAACAAACCTATGCAGTAGTCAAACATAAAGGGCCTATCCAAGGTTTACCTAAAACACTGTCATGGTTTGTTCTAAATTGGCTTCCAGCTTCAGGTTATCGAGGGATTGATGGTTACGAATTGGAAGTGTATCCAAAGGACTATCAATCACAGTCACAAGACGCTGAGATGGAGTATTGGGTTCCAATAGTAAGAGCATAAGCAACCTTAGCTTGTGTAGGGTAATTCATAATTTGACCGTATTTATAGAAGGGTCAATTGCTTTTTTCGTAAGCAATTGACCCTTTTTTATAGATATTTGCACCAAATTGTTAATTATCGCGCCGCTAGATACATACAATGCAAATGAGATTTATTATTATTTAACTTAAGCATTGGTATCTGAGGGACTCATGAACACCCACACTCATTTCAAGTATTCCGCAATAACTATCGCGCTCGTTAGTGCTTTATCTGCCCCTGCATTTGCAGAAGAGTCGAAAACAAACTCTGAGCAAGATGTAGAAACAGTAACGATCCTAGGTAAGGCGTATCGTAATACGGCGACTAAGACCGTGTTGGCTCCAGAAGAGACGCCGCAAACTTTAAATGTGATTGAAGGCGAGCAGTTAGAGCAGCGTGGTGTGAAGTCTGTAATGCAGGCACTGCGTTATGCACCAGGTGTTTCTACCGAAACGAAAGGTGGTGCGGTTGTTCTGACGGATTGGGTGAATATTCGTGGTTTTAGTTCTTCAGACAACTACTACGATGGCATGATGCTTCCAACTCTGCCAGGGTGGAATGTGAAGCCGCAGATCGATGCTATCGCAATGGAGCGTTTAGAGATCTTCAAAGGACCTACATCGGTTCTTTACGGCACAATGCCTCCAGGCGGTATGGTTAATATAATTGCCAAGTCACCTCAATTTGAAGAGTCGACAACCGTAGGTTTAGCGACAGGTTTGAACAACCTTGTTGAAGCATCAATTGATACAACTGGCGCATTGAGTGACAACGTGGCGTATCGTTTGGTTGCGCTTGGCCGCAAGCAAGATACGCAAGTCGATGGTGTGGAAGAAGAACGTTACTTGATAGCACCTTCTATTGACTGGTATCTATCTGATAAAACCTTTATTAACTTCAATCTTTATTATCAGAAAGATCCGGCACTTGGACAAAACGTAACGGTTCCTCTAGCTGCAATAAAGTCAGGCAAGATTTCACCTTCAACGTTCGCTGGTGATGTTAACTACAACACTATCGAAAGAGACTTTTTCATCGCAGGTTACAAGTTTAACCACGACTTCAACTCAAATTGGGCATTCTTGCAGAACTTCCGTTATATGCAGGCTGATTTTTATCAAGAAAGTACCAGTAGCGACGCATTTGATGCCACAACAGGTACGCTGAGCCGCTCTGCTTTCAGCACTGACGAAAGCTCAAAAGGTATTTCGGTTGATAACCAACTCTCTGGTTTGGTAACGACGGGTGCTTTAGACCATTACTTGCTGTTTGGTGTCGATTACCGAACTGTTGAAGGTGATGTCGCTTATGACTATTTCGTCGGCGTTGACAGCCTTAATCTCTACAACCCAAACAATGACAAGTTAAATCCGGGTGACTTCACTAAGGCATATTACGAAAACAGCGACATCGAGATGAGCCAACTTGGATTCTACTTCCAAGACCAAATGTTGGTTAACAACTGGGTATTTATCGCTGGTGGCCGTTTCGACAAAGTAGAGACGACGACTAAGAAATCTGTGATGGGAGGTGCTGCGACCAAAAGTGACACCGACGACACAAATTTCTCGTACAGATTGGGTGCGTTGTACCAGTTTGAAAATGGCCTCTCTCCATTTGCCAACTTTGGAACTAGCTTTGAGCCAAGCGTAAAATTGGACGCTGCGGGTAATAACTTAGAACCGGAAACAGGTGAACAAGTCGAGCTAGGGATCAAATACGATTCTTACGAGACTATGTTGTCGGGTTCTGCTTCTTTGTTCCAGATTAAGAAGAAAAATGTTGGTGTTCGTCCTGATGGAGCGTCTCCTTGGACCGCTGTAGGTGAAATTCGCTCACAAGGCTTGGAACTAGAAGGACGTGCTGAGGTTACCGACAACTTAGACGTTATTGCAAACTACACATACACCGATATGGAGATCACCGAAGACAAAGACACATCAAACATTGGTCAAACACCAGTATTTGTTCCAGACCACACGGCTAACTTGTGGGCGAACTATTTCTTCCGCCAAGGTGCAATGTCTGGCCTAAGAGTCGGTGGTGGTGTTCGTTATTTCGGTGAAACGGTGTTGAATGACACATCAGATAAGAACGCAGGTAAAGTGCCTTCGTACACATTAGTCGACCTGTCTTTGGGGTACGATCTTGGTGAAATGAATAGTTCATTGAAGAATGCAACGGCAAACATTATTGCTAACAACCTTTTCAATGAAGAGTACTACACCTGTTGGAACGAAAGTTACTGTTGGTACGGTCAAGAGCAAACCGTAGAGTTCAATGTTAAGTATGAGTTCTAACTAAACAAAAACAATTTTATGAGCAGCCCACTGTGGCTGCTTTTGTCGTTTAAAAGAAACAACTAAAACCGATAGGGAATAATATGGATCTATTAAATAAAGGCTTACGATTTTCCAAGGTAGGAATTGGTTTATCAATCATGGTTTGGATGTGGTCAGGCCAAGCATTGGCTGAGTTTAAAGTACAAGACAGCGAAGGTACAAAAACCTTACCTGCAGAGCCAGCGCGAATTGCTGCACTCAACTGGGATATTGCAGAACAGGTGATTGAGCTAGGAGTGACACCTATCGCGGTGCCTGATATCGCCGGATATAATGAATGGGTTGTTCAGCCTCCTATCCCAGAAGGGGCGCAAGATGTTGGGACACGTACAGAACCTAATTTCTCCGTTCTTAAGCAGCTAAAGCCAGATGTTATTTTGATCGCTTCACCGCAGAAAGATCTCGAATCCCGTTTGTCTGAAATCGCACCTGTTCTCTACTATCAGACATACAGTGAAACACATAATAACGCGCACGCTGCGATCGATAACTTCAAGAAAATCAGTCATGTCCTTGGTAAAGAAGAGGTGGCTGATCAAAAACTGCAAGCGATGAATGAAAGAATCGCTGAACTTAAAGGCCTGCTCGATAAAGCATATCCGGCAGACAAACCGAAAGTAACGTCGTTTCGTTTTGCAAGCACCAACTCGGTGTTCATTTACGGTGATAACTCGATTCCTCAATACGCGCTGGAACAGCTTGGCTTTGAAAATGCGATTCAATTGCCAGCCAGCCAATGGGGTATCACTCAGAAACGAATTACAGAGCTTAAGCACGTAAAAGATGGAATTGCACTGTACTTCGAACCTTTCCCTTACACGGCCAAACTCAATCGTTCACCAGTATGGAAGAGCATGCCGTTTGTGAAGAATAACCAAGTAGGGTCTGTTGCGCCGAGTTGGAGTTATGGCGGTGCGATGTCAATTCTTTACAACGCAGAAGCGATAGCTGAATCAATGCTGGAGCTCGCTGAGAAGTAATGAAATATAACGGGTTAATTGTTGTGGCTGTATTGTTGTTAGCAGCCACCATTCATTTGTGGCTAGGGCAGAGCGATTTTGGGCCCGTATCTTTATTAATGAATGAGGTAGCGGCAGCAGGAAGTTGGTCGGCTCTGCAAACCTTATACTCAGAATCGTTTGAGCTGATGGGGTTTATTGATGTCAATTTACCGCGTTTGGTGATGGCGATATTGGTGGGTGGGTCTCTGGGTACCATTGGTAGCCTTTTCCAGCAATTAACTCAAAACAGAATGATGTCACCATTGACGCTGGGTACATCAGCAGGTGCTTGGCTTGGACTTGTGCTGCTGAATGTCTTTGCGCCAATGCTAGTCGGTCAATTTTCGGTCTTTTTTGCTTTATTAGGTGCTTTGGCTGCGATGGGGCTGATTGTCGCGATTGTTGGTCTGAAAAACATGAGCGGCTTGCCGATAGTATTAGCCGGTATGGCCGTTAATTTGCTACTTGGCGCATTTGCGACGGCGATTATTCTGCTCAACGATCAATATGCACAGAATCTATTTATTTGGGGAGCGGGTGATCTCGGCCAGAATGGTTGGGAACAAGTTGAATGGCTGCTTCCTAAGCTTCTACCTATTATCGCTATATTCCTGTTTGCACCGCGAGTATTGACGTTGTTATCGATTGGAACCGAAGGTGCTGCAGCTCGTGGTTTAAACATTGGTACCACATTCTTTCTTTTGATGTTTATCGGTGTTTGGCTGGTTTCTGTGTCAATTACCACTGTCGGGGTGATCAGTTTTATCGGTTTGATTGCGCCCAACATTGCTCGCTACCTTGGTGCTATTAAGGCGAAACACGAGTTGTACGCGAGTGGGTTATTAGGCGCCTTACTTCTGTGCGCAACGGATAGTCTTGCTATCTTCATGGGGCAATGGTCATTAGATATCATCCCGACAGGTACAGCGACGGCAGTTATTGGTGCTCCCGCGCTGATTTTAATTGCAAGAAAACAGTTAACCGCACAAGACCAGATGTTCTTTTCGATGCCGAAAGGAGCAAAGCAAACTAGTGCTAAAGTCTATCTTGCGATAGGTACGGTAATGCTAATATTGCTTGGATTGAGTTCTTTTTCACATCCATTATCTAGCGAGCACTATTTTCAGATTCCTGATGCGTTTGAATGGTCGATTCGTTGGCCACGTATGTTAACGGCTATTTTTGCTGGTGGTGGCTTGGCGGTGGCTGGGGTGATCCTTCAACGATTAGTGTACAACCCGCTTGCGAGCCCAGATATTCTGGGGGTATCGTCGGGGGCGGTGTTAGCGTTGATTCTGAGCAGTTTATTGTTTGGTCATTCAATCCATACATTAAGCCCTTGGGTCGCGTTTTCGGGTAGTTTAGGCGCTCTTGCTCTTCTACTTTTTCTCGGAAAGAAACATCAATACGCGCCTTCGATCTTGATCTTAACTGGGATCTCGTTGACCGCTGTATTAGAAGCGCTAGTGCAGTTTTCATTAACACGAGTGGGTGAGGGTAAGTACACTCTCTTGGCGTGGCTCGCTGGTTCGACTTATCGTGTTAAGCCAGAATCTGCGTTAATTCTTGCTTTAATTATCTCACTGGTCGTTATCACCGTTTTGTCGCTGAGCCGTTGGGTCACCCTTATTGGTTCTGGGCGTCAATTCGCATCCGCTCGTGGCCTAAATATTTCAACTGCTTACTTAGTGTTACTGTGTTTGGTTGCGGTGTTGTGTGGTGTAGTAACGACAACGATGGGGCCAGTGGCATTCGTTGGCCTATTAGGTCCGCATATCGCCGCTATTGTTGGTGCTCGAACGGTCAAAGAGCAAGTCTTGCTCTCAATGTTAATTGGCGCAACGCTTATGTTGTTTGCCGACTGGCTAGGACAAATTGTGGTATTTCCTGCTCAACTGGCGGCAGGGACTCTGGTCTCGGTCATCGGTGGTAGTTACTTTATCTTCCTCTTGTTAAAAGCAAGGCGCGATTGATGAGCCACGTGGTTATGTTGACTTAATCCTAGGCAGTACTTCGGTACTGCTTTTTTATGTGAATCCACATGAATACCATCGACTACGTATCAAATTTACCGATAGATATTTGAGTATGTTAATAAAATGTTTACTCTAAAAGTAAGCCCATGACATCGGATGTCTTACATTATGCCTAATCAAGATCGTGTAACTTGCACTATAGATGACAACAATATCGCGACAGTAACCCTCAATCGACCAGATAAATTGAACGCCATTGACATGGACATGTTTATGGCAGTGAACCAGCTCACTCGAGAACTAAAGAAAAATAAAACCCTTCGAGCAGTGATTGTGACTGCCAACGGAAGTGACTTTTGCTCGGGCCTCGATGTTAAATCACTGCTCACCAGTAAAGTCGGTGCATTAAAGCTACTGTTCAAATGGTGGCCGACCCAAGCGAATGCAGCACAACGATTTTCAACCGGATGGCGAGAGATCCCATGCCCCGTCATTTTTGCTATTCACGGTAAGTGTTGGGGAGGTGGCTTGCAGTTAGCCTGTGGTGGGGACTTCCGTATTGCGAGCTATGATTCAAACTTTTCGATAATGGAAGGTAAGTGGGGTTTGATCCCAGATATGGGAGGCTCGCTTGCTTTTCGAGAAGTGATGCGCCAAGACCATACATTAGAAATGGCAATGACGGCGAAGGTGATCGATAGCCAGACAGCGAAAAGCTACGGTTTGGTTACTCACCTCTCTTCCGATCCTTACATGGAAGCATACAATTTGGCGCTTGAGTGCGTTAACCGAAGTCCAGATGCTATTGCTGCAAACAAAAAGTTGTACCAGAAAACGTGGTGGACGAGCCCCGGCAAAGCACTCATGTTAGAGACTTGGTATCAGATAAAAGTTGGTATGAGTAAGAACATGATTATTGCTGGTCAGCGAGAGAGAAACAGAGAAGAACCGAGAGCTTTTGAGGCAAGGCAGTTTAAGTAGGCCTTGGCTAGTAATACGCGTTATTCCATTTGTTTATAGAGGTTTGAGATACCCTAAAGCTAGTCAAATTATTCACTAGCTAGATGAGCCTCCTTTAATGAAAAACGGTTTAAAAATCTCAGTAGCTGCAGCCGCGATTATGGCAAGCCTTAACGTTTCTGCTAGCGGTATCTTTCTCCAAGAAGCAGTGATAGCAAATGCAGGTACCGCAGGTGCGGGTGATGGTGTCTACACTCGTTCTGCTGCTGCGATGTGGACTAACCCAGCCACTATGTCTTATATGGGCGAGAGTAAAACGACCATCAATACCATGGTGTTCGATCTGGAGATGGAATACACAGACAACAATAATCCTTCTGGTGATGGGCGCGGCCACTCAGTTTTACCTTCAGCTGGTGCGTTCCATGCCCACCAAATAACTGACAAACTTCATTTAGGTATTGCACTGGGCGCAGCCGGTGGATCTAGCCTAGATTACGGTAGCAACTGGGCGGGTTCAGCTTTGCTTGAAGACATCACGCTCACAGCGATGCAGATCAACCCTGCATTGAGTTATCAAGTGAATGACCAACTGGCTATCGGTGCTGGTGTTCAGCTGGGTTGGGCAGCTTTTCAGCAAACCACCTCAATGATGACTGCTAAGCAAGATACAGATTGGGCTTATGGTTATAACTTGGGTGTGATGTACACGCCAACCGAGCAACTTAAGCTCGGAATGAGCTATCGCTCTAAGTTAGAACATGAGTTTAACAATGATGTGAAGGGACTTGTAGGGGGCGATCGTTTTCTATCAACTGGTATCGCTCTACCAGAGATCGTTGATGTTAGTGCAAGCTATTCTGTGAGCGAACGTCTAGATCTGTTAACTAGCGTCCAGCTGCATCGTTGGAGTGCGTGGGATGAAACGGTATTGGATTTTGGTTCAGCAGCCTTACCAATCAAACGAGATTGGGACGATGTTTGGAAGTTAGCTGTTGGCGCTGATTATCAGCTGAACTCTGATTGGCGATTGAAGGCTGGTTTCTCTTACGAAAGTTCTCCGCAAGACGATCCTTCTATGCAGTGGGTCGATGTGCCTGTGGGCGAACAATATCGCTATTCAGTCGGGGCTTCTACCTACTGGGATGATATCCTAATTGATGTCTTCTACGAGTATGCAGATTTTGGTTCTGTTGAAATGGATCGCTCACTCGTTGGTCCGTTCGGTGGTGTAGATGGTACATTTGACGGCCGCATCCACTTTGTTGGGATTAGTGCGACGTTCTAATGAGATCCAAAAGCAGACTACTCGCAACGATTTTTGTACTCGTTGGCTCAGCAGGGTTGCATGCTGAGGAAAAGCATCATGAAGACCCGACGAAGATCGTCACCAAAGCAGGGCTGGCCTATAACGAAGAGCTGAAATTTTCGGGTTCGGTAGGGCTGGATGACGCTCGAATGATTAACGCTCGAATTAATGCCGATGGCGATGAGTGGCGTTTAGGTGGGTCGTGGTTGCTCCCTTTGGGAATCGTTAATTTCAACTTCAGTCGCTCTGAATACGATAACGATGCATACAAGAATAACTACAGTATCGGTACGTTTGTTCCACTGAGTTATTTTGGTTTTGAACCCTATGGTTGGCAACTCTTCCCTATGGCGGGATACAGTTACAATGATGGTGAAGTTGCGTACTTTGACGACTCTAGCGTTGATAACGACTATGTCTTGATGCCCACATCGACTCATGGTGGCTATCTGGGAGCATTTGGTTTAAAGCCAATTAATGCGCAATGGTCGCTGTTAGCTTTTGGTGGCGGCTCTATGGGTTCTGATGACTATTTTGGTTATTGGGCTGGGATAGGGGCTAGCTACAAGATTTCAGATGCACAATCCTTCAACCTTTTCAGTATCTTTGCTGAAGACGATTTTGGGGAAAACAACAGTGTTGGTGTCTCTTATACCTATGAATTTAATTAAATCCCTTTAGTTTTTAGCTGATTGAGAAAAGGCTGGCTTTTATAGTCAGCCTTTTGCTTTTCTGGTTGGCACGCTGGAGTACAGGTGTGAAAATACGAATGATTTTCATTTTATTGATCTGTATATAAGAAACTGCAACGAAAAATAGATAGTATCACCGTATATTCAACTGTTTAGAGGTCTGTATGAAAACTGTCGCAATCTGGGGTGCAGCAAGTGGCTTAGGTGCTGCTATGGTCGAACAATTTCACCAAAGTGGCTTTAACGTTATCGCTGTTGCTAGAAATCCGAGTAAGAACCCACGTTTGGACGAGCTTAACGTGCAAACCTTAAGCTGTGATGCAACTCAACAAGATCAAGTTGAAGCCACAGTGGAGGCGTTACCTCAAGACTGTTTAGTTGTGTCTAGTATGGGTAGTTTTAGAGCTGAGGTCCCAGTTGACTACATCGGGCATCGTTACTTGATTGATGCTCTACAGAAGCGTGAGATTAAGCGATTTTTATTAGTGACATCATTAGGATGTGGCGATTCATGGCAATATTTATCGGAGCGTGCGAGACAAGGGTTCGGTGCTGCAGTAAGAGAGAAGAGTCTTGCTGAAGCTTGGCTTGCGTCAAGTGATCTGGACTTTACGATTTTAAGACCGGGTGGACTTATGGATGGCGCAATCACTAACCGAGGTGAAGTATCTCAATCGGGCGAAATCCATGGCGTAATTTACCGTCAAGAGGTGGCACGCATCGTAGAGAGCTTGGTAACAGATAACGCGTGTGTTGGTGAGATATACCAATGTGTCGATCCAACGGTTAAATATGGTTAATTGCAAGTATTAGCACCCCAAAAGCTGACTATCAATTGGCTAGGTGTTTGTTTCTCAATAAAGGATGCATCAACCTTAATCTAGATTAAGTTTTGGCTTGTCATTAGTCGTTACTATTCGCGTCATTCACGACATCGTTCGTTTTGAACAGTGAAGAGCAATCCTCGATATTGTATCGGAGGTTGCTCTTTTTTATTTGTCGATATCGAAAACAGATCTAGAGGGTTTCACTTGAGTACTTTGTTCACCGAAAATCGCCTTGGCAACATGCTTCTAAAGAATCGCTTCATGCGTAGCGCGACGTGGGAAAATATGGCGACAGAAGATGGTCATATGACGGATAAGCTCTATGCGATTTATGAAGAGCTTGCTCAAGGACAAGTTGGGTTGATCGTTACAGGTTATGCGAACATTGTCGAAGAAGAAAAACCAAACGCAGGAATGATGGGGATCTACGATGATTCGTTCATCCAAGAGTACCAAAAGCTTACCCAACTGGTTAAAGGCTATGGTTCGAAAATCATTATGCAGCTTGCCTATGGTGGCACCAAAACCACTTATAACATTGGCGAACGTGTCATTTTTGCGCCAAGTGATGTTCCGGAAATGGGCACTAAAACGCAAGGCAAAGCGATGTCGAAGCAAGACATTGACTACATTATTGATGCTTTCGCTGCTGCTAGCCTACGAGCAAAACAATCTGGCTTTGATGGCGTAGAAATTCACGCGGCACATACCTATCTCATTAACCAGTTTCTAAGTCCTTACTACAATCAGCGTCAAGATGAGTATGGTGGCAGCTTAGAAAATCGTATGCGTTTTTTGATCGAAATTTTCAATAAGACACGTGAGCTGGTGGGAGAGGATTACCCAATCTTCGTTAAAATAACTGCTACTGAGTTTTTTGAGGGTGGTTTAACCTTCGAAGAGACTCGACAAATCTGCCAACGTCTGGATCAACTGGGTGTAGACGGCATCATCATGTCGGGGAACGTGCATGGGAAAGCCAATACTATGGTGGGTGATTGTTACGATGGCTACACCGTGCAAGAAGAGGGCTACTTTCATGAGTATGGTGATATTGTTAGCCGTGAGATCAAAGCACCGGTTATTACGGTGGGCGGACTTACCGATATCGCTGCTATCGAGGATATCGCAAACAACACCGGTATTGAGTACTTTGCTTTGTCGCGTCCTTTGCTTTCGGAACCAAAACTAATTAAACGTTGGCAAGAAGGCGACCGAGCCCCAGTAGAGTGCGAACGCTGCTCTAAGTGCCGAACCAAACGTGGTAATTTCTGTGTTGTCAATAAAGACAGGAAAGCACAGCTAGCACAAATGTAGAAATAAGATACTGTGTAAGTAACAGCACAGGTGCTCTAACCATCTGAAAGGCAGTCCAATTGGGCTGCTTTTCTGTATTCTTGTCGCCCTACTCACAAAACACCTCAATCTTCGGGTTAATAGGTTTTCTAATGTACGTTGTTTGTTAATTTATAAACTGAGTCCATCAGAAATAAATTAAGAAAACGATATGTCAGGAACGCAATCTATAATCAAAGAGCTCAAAAAGCAGCTCAAACTTCACGATGTTCATTATCAAGATATCGCGACAAAATTGGACTTGAGTGAAGGTTCGGTGAAAAGGCTACTTGCAGACGGCAATAACATAAGCTTGGCGAGACTTAGCGCGATATGCGAACTCATCAGCATGGATATATGTGAGTTGGTTAAGTTAGCTGCGAATGCAGAGAAAAACCTCCAGAGCTTAACGTTCGAACAGGAACGACAGATTGTTTCAGACAAGGCTTTGTTAATGGTCTCAGTATGTGTGCTGAATGGGTTTCAATTTAACGAAATCATCGAACGTTACAACATCAATAAACAGCTGTTGATGCAAAAGTTGATTGAGCTAGATAGGTTAGGGGTATTGGAGCTGATGCCCGACAATCGAATTCGATTACTGTTGTCACCCAATTTTGATTGGATAGCGGGCGGACCGATTCAAACCTTCTTTCTAACTCAAGTGCTACCAGAGTTCTTTAATAGTCACTTTAGTCGACAAGATGAGAAGCTATTGATGTCGACTGGGTTAATGTCACCACACACCAATCAGAAGTTCCAGTTGCGTTTACAGAAGCTAGTTGAAGAGTTTTATAGCGCTTGTAATGGTGATAATGAGCTTGATATGAGTGATCGAAATGGAACGTCTTTGGTTATTGCCTTAAGGCGCTGGCACTTTGATATGTTCGATAATATTGATTATATCAATGCTAAGTAACATTTTATAAGACTTAGAGTGCCACTATAAGTTACTTGATTGGTTTTGGTTTCAATATCTGATTTATGAATGCATTCTTAAATCCAGTGGTACGAGGAGTGGTTGGCAGTGTTATCCCCTCGAGAATATCGGACTCAGATTTAAGGACAAAGTAATGAAAATCAAAAACAAACTTCTAGTGGCTATGGTTGGTCTTATCTCAATTACGGGATGTACTGCGACACAACAGCTTTCCAGAGTAAAAGTACCTGTACCTACTAAAAGCATCAATATCGCTCCTACAATGATTACACTAGCAAGAGTCACAAAGGCATTGACTCCTGTAGTCCTGACCCTTGCTCAACCAGTGGTGATTTCTCCTAGAATCGTAATCAGTCAATAATAATCAAAAGCCCAGCAAATTAGCTGGGCTTGATTTTATTGGTTAGGCGAGACTTACTTGGGCACTGGAAGCAATTGTTATTGTTACAGCCAAATAGGGGCGCTTTTCAGCTTTGATTTATTTATCTAATTAGCCATGACGTAAGGCTGCAGAGCGTCCCAGAATAGATAAGGTTGTGCCATTGTGTAGCAGAGCGCTCATTGCAGGGCTCAGGTACCCAAGAGCAGCTGCTAACATAATGCCACTGTTGACGTATTCAGCAATCTTGATGTTTGAGTGGATGACGCCCATCGCAATGTTTGCCAGTTCACGAGCATCAGACAGGGCGGACAGCTTGTCATGCAGCAGGACAACATCAGCCACTTGTCTTGCGAGTTCAGTCCCCTGAGACATCGCAACACCCACATCGGAAGCGGTAAGTGCAGGTGCATCGTTTACGCCATCACCGACGAACATCACTTTTTTCCCCTGCTGTTGTAATGACTCAACTATCGAAGATTTGGTTGAAGGTACGGCTTCTGCAAAGATTCGATCTAGTTTCAGTTCGTCACCTAGGATTTGAGCCTTATAACGGCTATCGCCAGTGATCATGATAAGCTCTTTAATTCCTAGACTTCTGAGGTTATCTAAAGTTGCATGGGCATCTTCGCGTAAATGATCTCGAAGGCCGAGCATACCAATAAGCTTGCCTTGGTAGGAGATGAAAATAAGATGTCGACCTAAGCCCTCATAATGGCGAATCGTTTCTTCATATTCCGTAAAGCAGACCTCTTCGTGTGCTTCAAGGAAATGACGACTGCCCATGACAAGCTGTTCACTATTTAGCGTGGTTTTTAGACCGTGTGCGATGACGTATTCTACTTCCCCATGATCGATATGAGGCAACTCATGTTGTTTTGCAGCATTAACAACGGCTTGAGATAGTGGATGGTTACTGTGTTCCTCAACCGATGCTGCCATAGCAAGCAGATCGCGGGCACTGTTGTTGTTACACAGCGGGATCACATCCGTCACTTCCATATCGCCATGAGTTAGTGTTCCGGTCTTATCAAACACACAAGTATCGATGTTAACCAGCTTCTCAATCGCTGAACCACCTTTGAATAAGATACCTTGTGAAGCCGCTCGGTACATTATGGATTTAAATGTTACTGGAGTGCTGAGTTTTAATGCACAAGAGTAATCAACGAGGAAAACAGAAGCGACTCGATTGATGTCTTGGGTTAGTGCAAATACAGCAGCACCAATTCCAAGCGTGATTTTGACGCGACGATTGGCCATGTCTTGAGTGACTTGTTGAGTTTCACTTTTCTCACTTAAAGAATCGTAAATCAGTTTAGCAATTTTAGCTGTTGTCGCTTCACTACCAACCTTATCAACTCGAACTTGAACTGTACCTTCATGAACACTGGTGCCAGAATAAACAATGGCGTCTTGCTCTCGTCTTACAGGAACATTTTCACCCGTCAGGGAGGACTGATTAACCAGAGCTGTTCCTTTTACTATCGTACCGTCGATTGGGATCGCGACACCGGGGCCGAGCTCAATTACATCACCCTGTTTTAATTCAGAAGAGTGAACCTGCGATCGTTGATGAGCGTTCACGAGCCAGACCAGAGACTCTTGAGGACGCATAAGATTAGCGAGCAGCTCATCACTGTTACGGCTCGTTTTCTGCTCCATATATTCGCCCAAACTGATCAGGCTTTGAGTCATCATCGCGGTGCTGTAGTCACCGCGCCATGCAGAAAGTCCAACAGCGACAGCGTCAAGGACCTCCACCGATACATCTTGGTTTCGAAGATCGTTAAACCCTTCAAATAGCGTCGGCGCAATTAACGTTGCCGTACTCATTGCGGCCCATTTGTTCGGTAGTAGGGCTGCCGCAATGGTACCGATGACATTCATTGCTATATCACCACGGGTATACTCGTGTTCGGCTTCTTCTTGCTCCGCAGTATCGAAGTCGAGCTGCAACAGTCTCGTTTCGACGTTTGAGGCTTTAATTATTTGCGGATCGTACTCAATGGTGATCGAGTAAGCCTCTTCATTAACGCGAACGTCACGAATTCCCTGAATCGCAAGCAGGCTTGTTTTGATCCAGTTACCAATATCTGAATGTTGCTTTAAGGCAGGAACTTTAAAGCGAACACGACCAGGGAAGTGGTGCTTAACCTGCAGATCAATCATTCGTCGCCTTTGTGTAGGTTTCGGTAGTATTCGAGTTCCGCTTGCGTGTCTTCTAGTCGTTCTTTCAGTTCTTCGACTTCACCTCGCACTGCCGACCACGCTTTTTCGCCCGTTGCGGCTACGCCTTGCTTAAACTTTTTATTGGTCAGGAGATAAGCCACCGCAGCACCTGCTGCAACGCCCATAGCAAAATGAGTTTTGCTATTTTGCTGCTTGTATTGTTGTGGTTGTTCAGTCGTTGGCTGAGTCGGTTGTTGATAGCCGTAGTATGGGTAGCCGTATGGATTATTATTGTTCATGATTCTTTTCCGATGTTTGGTCTAGTAGATAGAGGCCTGCTGCACCCACAGAGAGAATGGTGAGCAGCGACAAAGCGGGGCGTCCTGCCATTTGTTCGGCGACATAAGTTGTCGAACCAGCAATTGCACCAGCTTTTAATGCATCTTTAGCTGCGTTGGAAACTATGGTGTTAGTCTCCAACTGCCCAGTTTTGTGTTGCTGCCATTGTTTTGCTATGGATGCACTGCCACCAGCGATTGCACCAACGAGCATCGCTCGATTCGCTGTACTCAACTTGTTGGTTGCATTGCTCATAATTACTGCTCTTGAATTGCTGGGGCGTGATCATCCATTTTAGGTGCGCGAGGCTCTTGTCCAGGTTGAAGAGGTTTAATTACCGGTTCAGCCTTATGCTTCTGTACTGACTCTTGATACCCTTGTTTGCCTGCTGCAACTGTGTCTTTAAAGATTTCGCTGCTGGTCGATACACTGTCTTTTACGGTACTTGCAGTGTTAGCGGCACCGTCACGCATAGCTTCACCGCCATTCTTAAGCATGTCACCAGCGCCTGAAACCAATCCCATTAGTTTCCCACGCACATTATCATTGCTAAGAATCAACGCAGCCGCAGCGCCAACCATAGCGCCTTTCCAGAACTCTTTATCACTCATACCAAAACTTCCTAATATTTCTTTAAATGTACTTGCGTCTTCTCCAAGCGCACCGTCGAGCATCGCTTGTGCCTGTTCAAATAGGGCATTGTTTTCCTCTTCTTGAGGAGGTGGCTGTGGAGCGTGTGTTTGATTATGTTGCGGCGGCATCCCTGGATGTGGCCAGTGTGGATGCATCATCCCCGGATGCATAAACTGAGAAGGCATAGGTTGCCCATGCATCATGAATGGCGGCATTCCCATCGGGGGAGGCATGTTTGGATCCAACTGACCATTTTGTTGGGCTGCGAAATAGGCGTTTGCCATCTCTTTCTGCATATCCAACATTGCGTTGAAATAGGCTTGATAAGGGTTGTTCGTCTCGTTACTCAAGGTCTTTACTCCCTAGAGGTTTAGCTGCTCGGCTAGCGCGTAACATGCTTGTTCCGCTTCTGCGGCGGAGTCGGAAAATAGAGTGTCTATGGTGCTAGGCTGAATACAGGTTGGGTCATATTCAATGACGATGCTGCCTGTCGCGGTATTGATCTTGTAGTTTCTAAATGCCGGGACAGAAGCAAGGGCTTGTTCAATCTCATCGCTGCGATAGCTAGCCAGCTGAGCGACAATACCTAGCTTGTATTTAAGACGAACTCGTCCAGGGATATGATGGCCAATCGATACCCACTTTCTAAGCTTTAAGGCCTTGTTTATGTGCTGTTTCATACACTTGAGTATAATAGCCATAAAAAATATATGGATACCAAAAAGTAACATTTGGTGGATTTAAATAGAGATGCTTTGCGCTGAATCAAGTTTAATGATATGTTGCTATTGAGATTGGTTATCATTAAGGTTCTTGCTAAGATGAACACTTATATTCACAAAACAAATCAAAGGCTTAGGGTTAGATCTGACTATATTAAAGATCACCCATCAGAGGTGGAGAAGCTGATCAATCAGCTGAATGACATTGATGCAATCTTTGAGATTAAGTACAAAAAGTACGCAGGTTCTGTGGCGATTCAGTTTGATAAGAATGAGTTGGATTGTGAAAGCCTGTTAGAGATATTAGAGAGCCACAATTGGACTCAAAGCAGTGACAAGCCTTCTTTTGTTGAACAAGCTATGGTTTCAGGAACCAAGACCCTTGTGAAAGGAGCAGCGACGATCGCATTAAATCGCTTACTGGGACCCACGGTTAGTCGTATGGTGATGAGTATTGCGTAATATCACTGTATTAATTCGCCGAACGTGAAAAAGCAGCCTAAATTGGCTGTTTTTTTGTGAGCGATTTTTGGTATTGAGAGGCGTCTCGGATTCAGAATTAAGCGGAGAGTTGGAACTTCTTCGCTGCACATTTACACAAACCGCTTTGCAGAGCAGGGCAGCGTTTACAAGGAGGCGATTTAAGCGGTAGTCGTCCTATAGAGGAAACATTACTCAGCGTTTGGTTGGGCTTTACTGGGCTTAAACTTGAAGTACTGGCTGCAGATCGTTGAGATGTGGAGATATCGAAACCAACAGGAGCATCGTTTAGCCAAGATATGACTGGGCTAAGCGGTTTAGCCAACTCTGAGACAGCGCTGATCGCGACCTGCTCGGCAAGTTCTTGGAACTCTTTTGATGGAGAATCACCGCGCGATGGGTGAGATGTAGAATTCAGAGAAGAGTCAGGATTCTTCTTTAGCTGTTTTAGTAGTTGTAAGGAAACAGAAGGCGACTTTTTATTCGCCTTCTTATACAGTTTTTTTAATGCCTTTTTTGCTTTCATCCCAATACCTCCGATAACGACGTAATTATACTATCAGTTATACGGTTGCAAATAAATCTCATTTGCTTTTGTGTCGGGAAGAAATATGCAGCGTTACTGGAGCAAAATAGCAGTTTCTAAAACATGATGTGCTTCACTACTGAGATGAGGCATGTCGCTCATAATTTTTTTGAGCTTGTCGTCAATGGACTCTGCGTCATTTAAGGCTTGAAAGTTCAAAATTGCTTGCGCCGGTTGCTGTTCAACGTAGCCCTTCAGCGTACTCAATTCTATTTTGTTTGCATTCTCGACTTTGGTGAGAGCCATTGTAATGGCTTCTATGCTTAAATCTTTGTTTTTTAACATTTTTATTATTACAACATTGCTTCTATTGCGCGAAGACTAACACAAGGTCTCAACAAGGATATTGATTGAGATTATGAAATGCTGCTACAACGCGAAAAGGTGCAAATATTGTGAGTTTAGTCTCATATGACTTTGCAACGAATGAGAATAAAGTTGGTGAAAATCGATGAGATGGAATAGGTTTAGATGCAGGAGAGCATTGGAGCGTGCAGCGGGAATCGAACCCGCATCATCAGCTTGGAAGGCTGAGGTAATAGCCATTATACGATGCACGCTTATCGTCTTATTGAGAAAGACTGAGCAGGTTGAAGATCTGGAGCGTGCAGCGGGAATCGAACCCGCATCATCAGCTTGGAAGGCTGAGGTAATAGCCATTATACGATGCACGCACATCGTCTTAACGAGATCGATAATGCCACATCTAACTGAAAACGAAACCTTTTTTTCCCGATTTTTATGCTAAGTGGTCGCATAATCACCGTTGCGCTATTTTTTTGTTCGTTATGGTCTTATAACCGCGCATTCTGTGTGAGCAAAGTCCCATTTGAGGTTGGGATTGGTTTGTGAATGATTCAGGTGTCTATATGACATTGATATGATTGATAACTACAAAGGGGTATGATGTGCGTTATTATTTTTGCACAACGAGAAAAAGTATAAAAATGAGGAACTAATTACCCCAAATCGCTCGTCAATCAGCTGTACGTTTGTTACATTTGCCGCATATTTTTTCACCTCTGTAACGTCCATGCCTTCCCAGTATCGAATTAACAAAATTGTTGAAATCGGCGACACTCTGCATCGCAGTGGCTGTGCACCATATAAGCTCGAAAAATACACACAGCACTATGCGAAAAAGCATGGTGTAGATGTGATGATCCAAGCGACTCCAACGGCGATTAACTACCAGTTCCCTGATGACAACAACGCGGTTATTTTGAAGCGCCTTAAACCTGCTTCAATTAACTTGAGCCTGTTAGCAAATACGATCATTCGTATTAACCAGCCAAGTAGCGAACCCGTACCTGAGCCTGTAGGTTACTCGAAGTTTGTCACGGCTCTAGCGAATATGGGCATTCCACCGGCGTACTTAATGTTGGTTGGTAGTACTTTGGAAGCGGTTGGTTTTTCTGTTCTACTGGGACTTATGGTGTGGCTGTGTCAGCAAGTTTGTCATGGACGACGTGCTATTGCAGTAGAGTTCATTGCCGCTTTGATCACAGGTATTTTCGTTGCCTTCCTTGCCAGCACTGGCTTACCCGTTCCTGTATGGGCTTTGTGTATTGCTTCGATTGTTCTGTTTGTGCCCGGATTGTCGATTGCTAATTCCTTAGAGTGTTTAGCATTTAATGACTTAGTTTCGGGCACAAGTTTATTGGGGCAGAGCGCGTTAACCTTGATTAAGCTGTTTGTTGGCATTGTTATGGGGCTGAATATTGGCGAAGCGTTATGGGGACAGGCGGCGTCTATCTCATACACCAATGAGGTGCCGACGTGGATGCATATATCCGGTCTAGTATTGATCTCAGTATCGATTGGTGTGATGTTTAATGCTCGTCCAACAGATATCTTGCTGGGACTGCCAGTAGCCGTGTTGGGTATGTGGGGGCCGTTCTACTTAGGCTTTGATAGTGGCTGGGTTGTGGGTACTTGGGTGACTACGGTATTAATCACGCTATACGGTACTTGGATTGCCAAGAAAATGGATCTCACTGGCTCTATCTACATTGTTCAAGGCATTATCATCCTAGTTCCCGGTAGTCGTGTATTAGTGAGTGCCAGTCAATCGGTATTTGAGCAATCTATTTTACCGATTCCAAGCATTGGTCTGTCAGCGCTATTTATGTTCTCGGCTATTGTCGCGGGGCAAATCACCGCATATTCAATTTACTCTCCGAAAGTAGAGCGTTAGTTTCTAATATTGATGGTGCTTGTCATTGGCAGGCACCATATGCCTCTCTTGTTTCCTTCTATTTCCGTATCAAACCAATTTTAGGTTAATTGTTTATCCTTGATTGTGATGATTGGTGTGAGACTGAGTGCTCAACCAATTTGCTCATTTCCTATTACACTTAAACAGCGGCGAATAGGGAGTATCGCAATGAGCTATTATCCAACATCAGAGATAGTGAGTGAGCAAAGGTTCGGCTTCGGTCCTAAGTTGGGCCAAGAGCGTTATTACACGTTATCCGAACAACTTTCTCGAACTGCTTTTACCCACTCTAGTCTAAAGGTCTTGCCAAGTACCCAATCGATATTGATAAAAATGGGCGAACAAGGCACTAAAAGAAATAAGGCTAAAAAAGATCCCGACCAAATGAAGATGGTTAAGGATCAAACCAAGCAGTTCTTCCGATCAAACTATCGTCAACAAGCCGAAGCTCGATATCAGCAGAGTATCCATACACCACTGGGCTTCCAAGAGCGACTGATTCAGTTTTGGAGTAACCATTTCGCTATATCCGTCGACAATCGACGGTTGTTACCTTTGGCGGCTCACATTGAAAATGACGTGATAAGAAACACGTGGAATCGCAATTTTTCGGAGATGTTGTCAGGGGTGACCAAGCATCCAGCTATGCTTATTTACCTCGATAATCAACAGTCCATTGGACCGAACTCGAAATTGGGTAAGCGTAGAGGTAAGGGTTTAAATGAAAACCTCGCCAGAGAGATCCTTGAATTACATACGCTAGGAGTGGGGAGTGGCTATTCGCAGCGAGATGTATTGGAACTCGCAAAGGCGATATCAGGGTGGGGCGTTAAGCTCAAATCTCCAAACGTTGGTTTTCGATTCTCAGAATCAGCACATGAACCAGGAAGCGTTACTCTACTTGGGCGTCGTTACAATCAAATTGGAATTAGGCAAGGGGAGCAGTGTTTAGCTGACTTAGCCGTCCATACAAGTACAGCAGAACATCTTGCCCGTAAACTATGCCTGCACTTTTTGGGAAGCGAACCTAAAGAGCTGTCTGCGGATATGGCACAGGAATTTGTTCGTTCTAAAGGGCAGTTGATGCCAATGTATAAAGAGCTGATTAAAAGTAAAGACATTCATGTGTCGTCGCCAGTGCGATTTAGAACGCCTAAAGAGTGGCTGTTTGCAGTTGTAAGAAGTGTCAATATTGAACTTACTGAGAGACAAGCATTGAATACTCTAAACGCTATGGGCCAGCCACCTTTCAAACCGGGGTCGCCCGCAGGTTGGTCCGATAGAGACAGTGATTACAATAGCCCTTCAGCTCTAACTCAAAGAATGCAGGTGGCGAATTGGTTGGCGAACCTAGCTGTAAAATCAGCCAAGCAATCAGATCTTAAGCCTCAGGCTCTTTTACAAGATGTTGTGAATACTCTCTATCCTGATGCGCTTGATGAGCATACAGCGACTGCTTTATCAAAAGCCGATGGCGTACCGATGAGACTCGCTTTGCTTTGGCTTAGCCCACAATTCCAATATCGATAGGAGGCGCTATGAGCATTAAACATTACAATCGTCGCCAATTCTTAACTATTGCGACGGCGTGCAGCGCTTCTGTGTTATGTCCCTTACCTCTTTTTGCACAAACTCAGTCTAAAAATGTATTTGTTTGGATAACACTGCGAGGTGCAATGGATGGACTCAATGTCGCTGTTCCTTATGGTGACGCTAGTTATCTCGCATTACGTCCCAATATCGGTTTGAAGAAACAACAGTTGTTATTACTTGATGACTTTTTTGGGCTGCATCCGTCGATGGAGCAGTGTCATAAATGGTTTAAGGAGAAGCAATTTAGTATTGTTCAAGCCTGTTCAACACCATACCGATCACGTTCGCACTTTGATGGTCAGAAAGTGCTAGAGAACGGTACCAATGATCCCTTCCATACAGATGGTTGGTTGAATCGACTATTAGCGTTAAGTGACTTACAAAACCAAGGTATTGCCATCGATTCAGGGTTACCTTTGATTATGCAAGGTGAAAGCAAAGTAGCAAGTTGGTTTCCAAATAAGCTCAAAACTCGAGATAAACAAACGGAATTACTGGCCGAGATGTTTCAAAGTGATGAGATGCTCTCGTCAAATTTCGACAGTGTAATGAAAGTCGATGAATTAGTCGGAGACGAAACCGTAGGTAAACAGTTTAAAGCTTTAATGTCGAAAACCGGAGATATACTGTCAGCAAATGATGCTCCGAATATCGCCGCACTGGAACTAGGTGGTTGGGACACACATGCAAATCAAGGTGCGGAGAAAGGTAGACTCGCCAATCAGTTGAAAGCCCTAGATTCCGGATTAGCCGCATTAAGAGCGTCACTCGGTAAAAGCTGGGATAAAACCGTGATTCTGGTTGCCAGTGAATTCGGACGAACAGCCGCTGAAAATGGCACTAAAGGAACCGATCACGGCACAGGAAACGCAATGTTTATTGCTGGTGGCGTGGTCAAGAGTGGCAAGGTTTACACCCAATGGCCTGGGTTATCAAACAATAAGCTTTACCAACAAAGAGATTTGATGCCAACGACCGATATGAGGTCAGTTATACGAAGTGTTCTCTCTAATCATTTATATCTTAGCCGAGAACAGTTGAATGAAGTTTTCCCAGGTAGTGACAATCTTCCACCGTTCATTCTTACTTAAAGTTGTGGAGTTTGGTTATGTTCAAATCTAATGACTATGGCTATCACGGTTAGCCATAGTCATCATTGAGCTACGCGCGTTATGACTTCAACGCTAGCGCCGACCCAAACAATACCAAACCTGCACCACATACCTGAATTAATCGCTGTTTGAATTTGTTTAACCAATCTTGCAACAACGGTGATGTAAACAGAATTGCGACAAGCGTAAACCATGCCATATGCAGTGCCATCATATAGACACCGTAACCCAGTGCGAAAGCATTATCGGTTGAATTATTGGTGATCAACTGACTAAAAATACTTAAGAAAAACAGCATTGTCTTTGGGTTAAGAACGTTACAGAAGAAGCCTTGTACAAAGTAGCGCTGCCCCTTTTCTTGAGTTGCCTCCGCTTCATTTGATACTTGCTCTTTTGACAAGATACCTTTCACCCCAAGATAGACTAAATATCCTGCGCCTAAATATCGAATAGTCTGAAAAGTTAATTCATTTTGTGAGATTAAGTAACTTATCCCAAGCATTGAATAGCTGATGTGAACACCAATTGCTAGGCTAATTCCCATCGCTGTGAGAATGCCAGCCCTACGCCCGAAGTTGATGCTGTTCTTTAATACCAGAACAAAGTCGGCCCCTGGACTGATAACGATTAAAATACCTAAGATGGCTAGACTGATGAATTCCATATTATATGACTCTGATGTGAACCGAGCCGCTATTGTATGGTCTATCGTGCAGAACTATAATCGAAAAGAATTCTAGTTATATGTGAGTAAAATTCACCAATGAGGCATCTAAAAGCATTTCAGGTATTTAACGTCGCCGCCAGTGTCGGGAGTTACAGTGAGGCCGCTAAACAGCTCAATATTACTCATGGTGCTGTGAGCAAACAGATTAGAGTATTGGAAGAACATTTAGCCTGTTCGCTGTTTTACAAACAAGGGCGTGGTGTTCGTTTAACCTCGGAGGGGAAGTTGCTTAAAGGCTATACTGAACAAGCATTTTCGGCACTTCAGGCAGGCGTTAACGTGTTGAGCATGCAAAATAACAATGTTCTCGAAGTATCCTGTGAGCCAACATTGACCATGCGTTGGTTAATGCCGAGAATATCTGAATTCTTTGCTAAGTCTGGTATCGATGTGCGTTTATCGACAGCGGGTGGTCCTGTTACGTTAGGCGCTTCGGGGCTTTCGCTCGCCATTCGCCGTGATGACTTTGAAGTCGGAACAGACTACCAAAAACTGTTTTTAGTAGAAGAGTGGGTTGGGCCAGTTTTCTCTTCGCAATATTGGGACGAGATCTCTTGCAAAAATACTGATGTGACATGTTTACACAGCGAGACTCGGCCCGAGGCTTGGAAAAACTGGTTGTCCCATTTTGATATCGCTAATTCAGCTCAGAAACAACCAGAGCGTAATCAATGCTTGAACCAATTTAAGAGTGCACTGAATACATCAACCAAGAACCACACCATGGGCCACTTCTATTTCTGCTTACAAGCGGCGGTTGATGGGTTAGGGGGCGCGATTGGTTCTTACCCTCTAATACAGGACGATTTGAGCCGAGGTAATTTGATAGCGCCGTTCGGCTTTGTTAAATCTGGTTTTAACTATGTTTTACTCGCTGAGCAACACAAACTGACTCATAACGAAGATCAGTTTAGTGACTGGCTTAAAGCGGAACTCGCAAAATCGGTACCTCAATAGCTTAAGCTTTTACTGATTTGAACCGGAGTTTATGACGCCTTTGCAGCAATATCATGGGGTGGCATGCCGAAAGTCTTCTTAAACGCGTTGGTAAAATTGGATGGATGTTGATAACCCGCTTCGTAAGCGGCTTCAGTGATAGAAACGAGGCCGCGCTCTAGGTGTTGACGTGCAATCTCAAGTCGTCGAAAACGAATGTAGCCATTGATGGTCATGTTGTAGGACTGCTTAAACCGTCTTTGAATATTAGAAACACTCATCGAGAACTGCTTGGCTAGCGTTTCTAAGCTGAGTTCTTGATCCAAATGAATTTCAATATAGCTGATCATCGCCTCAATACGTTCATCATTACTTTTGTTTTGTATTGCACTCGAACTTTTGGCCAAGCCTAGTTTCGTAGGACTACTTTGACAAATTTGGCAGCAGGCTAAGGGAAGTTGTGAAAGTGAACTCGCTAACAACTGTTGTGTTAAGGCTTCTATATGCAGCTTTTGGTGGAAATCATCCGGAGTAGAACTTGTTGTTAGTTTTTGGGCAAGCTCTAAGATTTGGTCGGTGATTTCTAGATGGTAGTTAGCGGTATGCGATTTAATAAAGTTGCGACTGGTGCAATCTTCGTTCATACGTGCTTCGAGCCATTGCGGCTTTACTAAGATATTGATTTTATTTAAGTGGTTGTTGGCGACCATCGCACGACGAAAATTCGCAGGCTTAGCGAGATTGACGACAACACCTTGCGGTTTTTCGGACGCATCGAGGTTAAATTCGAGGTCGTCGTAGCCAAACGACAGCTTACCTTCCAATAGAATGGTTACTAAGACGGCTGCATGTGCGGTAGATACAATTTTAGTATCGACCAACTCTACACATCGCCCACCATGAACAAAAATCTGGTCATTGTACTGATAAGAGAGAAAGGTGCCTTCTGCAAGCGAAGTCTGTTTAGGTTGGCCTTGTGTGACAATAATCTGCTTTTCTGTCTGCTCTAACTTTTTTGTTAAAGTGACTTTGCCAATTCTAGCTCGTTTTGGTGCTACTTCACCCATTTGACCTTTCCTCATAACACCTATGCGATTTTGCATAAGTGAATCGCCTGTCCATTTATAAACTCGACCCATATTATACATGAGAATTATTATCATTTATATCTAGGAACAGAATTTATGGAAAGCCCAATCCATTTGACCATTAAGCGCTCAACATTATGCCTCGCAATTGGCGCGGCTATCGCTAGCCCAGCCTTTGCCGACGATACTACATCAAACTTTGAAGAAGTGGTTGTGTGGGGTACTAAGGTATCGAGTAACTCTGAGTCTATGGTGTCTGAGGACATGTCACTCAAACAGGCGGACCATATGTCTGATTTACTGCGCGATATTCCTGGTGTTGATGTCGGGGGAACGCACTCTGTTAACCAACGTATTACTATTCGTGGCTTAAGCGAAACGGATCTTGATATTCGTTTAGATGGTGCGTCTCAACATGCGAACATGTTCCACCACATCGGTAACCTGACGCTAAACCCAGATATTTTAAAGTCTGCTGACATTCAGGTGGGTAACAACTCAGTGACTCAAAATGGTTTAGGTGGTGCGGTTTATTTTGAAACGAAAGATGCGAAAGACTTACTGCGTTACGATGAAACCTTCGGTGCTCGCGTCTATGGTGGTTATGCGACGAATGACAGCCAACAAGGCTCGTTAACGGTTTATGGCACACCGACTGATACTATTGATCTAATGGTGTACGGCAACTTTGTAACTCGTGATGATTTTGAAGATGGAGATGGTAATAAGACCTTCGGTGCGTCAGGTGATGTTTATAACATTCTAGGTAAAATTGGCTACGAGCCGAGTGACCTGCATCGTTTTGAATTAGCTTATGATCTTTACAGAGATAGTGGCGACTATAGCCCACGTCCTGATATGTCTGGTGGTGCGAATGAAGGTTTGTCGAGTGATAAGCTTATTCCAACGGATTATGATCGTGACACGGTCACGTTAAGTTATGAGATGCGCGGTGATACTCATCAAGCTGACGTAACACTGTATAACACCATGACTGAGATTATTCGTGATGAATCTGTTATGGCTCCAGCATGGCCGGGTAATCGTCAATCAAAAAACAAGGCGAAAAACCAAAACCTTGGCCTGACTGCAAAAATTCAATCTGACTTCAGTGTCGCAAGCTTCGACAATACTGCGACCTATGGTTTTGATTACATGGATAAGACATCAAGTTCTTACTACGGAAGCCGTAAGTTCATGGATGAATCTGCAATTTCAACGGCCTTGTTTGCAGAAGACCAATTCTACTTTACAGACAATTTCTCTGTGACAGCCGGTCTACGTTTTGATGACTATAAACGTAAAGCGGAAACCGGTACTGACAACTTTGATGATGTGACATGGGCTTTGGCAACCGAGTGGGGTGTAACACAAGACTGGACTCTGTTCGCTAGTGCACGCTCGCTATTTAAAGGCCCAGAGCTGCTAGAAAGTTTTATCGCTTATCAAGATGTGGCGTATTTAGCTGATGACATCAAAGCTGAAACAGGTCTAAACACGCAGGGTGGAGTTCGATTCAACAAATACATTGAAGATCATTTCCTAGGCGCAAATGTAACGGTCTTCCAAACTGACATTGATGACTACATTGTTGAAGCGTACCAAGGTGCTACATCATCTTATTTAATCTATAACTTGGGTGATGTTGAAATCAAAGGTTTCGAAGCGAGCGTATCTTACGGCTACGATATGTTTAACAGTAAGCTGTCTTACTCGCGTTCAGACACCAAAAACAAAGAGACGGGTGGCTATGTACCGGGTGGTAACGGCCGAAGCATTGATATGGGTGACAGTATAGCGCTGACATTGGATTATCAAGCGGACTCTCTAGAGACGATCTTCGGTTGGACGTCGATCCTTGTTAAGGATGAAACAAACGTGGCTGATGGTGCGCCAATCAAAGAGGGTTACGATGTACACAACCTTTATGCTCAATGGGTGCCAAATAGTGTTGAGGGTTTATCGGTTACGTTCGGTATAGATAATGTATTCGATGAGTTGTACACCTCTCATGCGTCACGTTCAGGTACAGCTCGTGGTTTTGTGCTAGACGATTACGAACCGGGTCGTAACTACAAACTGTCAGCAGCATACCAGTTCTAACGGCGTAGGGTTTTGAAACAGCGCGACCAAAACGAGTCGCGCATAATCAGAAGAATACATGCAAGCAGGTTAACGTTCACTCAATATGATTTATCCCCATAGGTATCAGTATTGAGTTGGCTTGGGCGCTAAATGAACGTTAATTTTATTGTGGCAAAATGGCCTTGGGCAATCAGCTTGAGGCCATTTTTTTGTTTAGCGATTGAGATAGGCGCGAGAGCGTATTTCAATCCACTTAAACAGGCGAGATAGGGCGAAGCACAAGGTGAAGTAAACTGCGCCAACAATCAGCCAAATCTCAAAGATAAGCCCAGATGAGTTTGCCATTTCTGTTCCAACAAACGTCATCTCCTGAATCGAGATCAAAGAGACGATGGAGGTATCTTTGACAAGAGATATTGCTTGCCCCGCAAGAGGTGGGGTAATTGCTGTGAGTACTTGTGGGCCAATCACAAAACGGTATTTAGAAAAGCTTGACAACCCTAATGAATCCGCTGCTTCCCATTGTCCTTTCGGGACACTCTCTAATCCAGCACGAATTACCTCTGCAATATAGGCAGAAGAGAGCAAGCCAATACAGATAACGCCAGAGGCTAGATTTTCCCATAGGTTAGAAGGGCCGAATAGGAAACTCTGCAGACTGTTAATCTCTCCGTTATGCTCGCGCAAGAGACTCTCAAGCCCGAGTAAAGGGATGAGCTGATTAGAGATAAAAAAGTAGAAGATGAACACAAACACCAAGGGTGGAATATTACGAACCAGTTGAATGAACAGCAATGCAGGAGTTCGAAACACAGCTATGGATGAGTGACGTGCAACACCGAGCACAATGCCCACAGAGAGTGCTAATACCATACTCCATAGACTCAAGCGTAATGTCGCGATTAAGCCCTGAAAGAAATACGGAATGCTTCCTTCAGATGGTGGAATGAAGATGAGATTAAACGCATCTTCCCAGCGCCAGTGATAATTGATGCCAACCGAGGAACGATAATATAGCCAACCAGAAAAAAGGCCGACAAGGAGAAGTAGCACGCCATCAAGAAGATTAAGGCGTTGGTACCAAGCTTTGCTTTGGGGGCTAGGTTTGGTTGCTATGAGAGGGCTTGTATCCGTCACTGATAACCTATGTGTAGATTCATACTTAATAATTTTCGTTTCAAAGTAGGCTCATAGAACCCACTTTGAAACTCAATTATAAAGCGGCCAACCAATTCACTGGCCGCTGTGTTTGTCTTTCTTAAAGCTTAGAGCTTAGAGCTTAGAGCTTACTCAGAGCGCCGATTCTGATTACTGACCTTGAGCAATCTGATCTTGCCAGTCTAGAGTCGAGAACCAGTACTCGTAACGCTCTTGTAGCCAGCCATCTTCAGTACGTGCTTGAATCCATTTGTTGAAGAATTCTGCTTTGTCAGTTTCACCTAGGCGTACCGCAAAAGCTTCGTTACCTTTTGATAAGCGTTCTGTGAACGGAATGAATAGAGTGTCGGAGTTTTTAATGCTCTCGTGCTCAGGTTTAGGGCTCGAAGCGATCACAGCATGCGCGTTGCCGTTAAGAACCTCTTGGAATGCTTGAGCATCGTCATCAAACTGTAGAACTTTTGCTTTCGGGAAGGTTTCACGAGCAACTTGAACGGTGAATGCGCCACGGCGAGCCGCTATTTTTACGCGACGAGAGTCGAAGTCAGAGGTTTCAGTGAAACCTTTCGCCAGTTCTTTGTTCGCTGCAAGCTGAACGCCAGAGTGAGAATAAGGTTCAGTGAAAAGAACACTCTTAGCACGAGCTTCAGTGATCGACATACCACCGATAATCACATCAAATTTCTTAGAAAGCAGAGAAGGAATAATGCCGTCCCAAGCTGTTGGAACAAACTCTACTTTCCAGCCTGAATCTTCTGCTAGGCGTTTCGCAACATCAATCTCAAAACCAACAAGGTCGCCTTGCTTGTTACGCATTGCCCAAGGAACAAAGGTAGACATACCAACACGTAGCGAACCACGTTCGTTAATCTTGTCTAGATTAGGTGTTGCGGAGGCCAAAGTCGGTAAGCTGACGGCTAACGCTAAAAGCGCAGTGATGGCAGATTTAAATAGCTTCATGCTGATATTTCCTTATTGTGTGCGCCAATTGACGCCGAGCTTGTGCTCGAGCCAAGCAGCGATGGCAGAAAGTGAAAGAGTTAATGCAAGATAAATAAGTGCCACAGAGAACCAAATCTCAAACGGCATGGCAGTTTCAGAGACAATGTTACGCGCCTCTGTTGTGAGATCGAAAATCGCCATCACACTCACGATTGAAGAGTTCTTGATAAGCGAGATCACTTCATTGGTTAGTGGTGGCAAGGTTCTTTGTATGACTTGAGGTAGCACAATATCCCAGAAGGTAAACGTTCTTGAGAGCCCTAATGATTGTGCTGCTTCAAATTGGCCTTTGGCGATACTGTTCAGGCCCGCACGGAAAATTTCTGCGGTGTAAGCGCCCTGAAACAGAGCGAGCGCAAGTACTGCTGTACTAAAACGCTCTAAACCAAGTACCGGTCCAAAGACAAAGTAGAGTAGATAAATCTGCACTAGCAGTGGTGTGTTGCGGATAAGTTCTACATAGCTACTCGCGATGGTTCGACCAACAATGGAATTTGAGTTACGTAGTAGTGCCGTTGTTAAACCAATCAATAGCGTCGCGATTAAAGCGAGCAAAGATATCTTAATGGTGACGAATAGTCCTTCAATGAGCTCGGCTGGCCACCATTCACCATCTTCATAAAATGCTATGTAGTCAGGAACACGCTCCCATTGCCAACGATAGCCCATGGCTTGTGCACCGGAGTCTAGAATCCAGCTTACCGCAGCAACGAGCACAACGATTTGCAACAAGGCTGAAAGGGTTGGCTTTAAAATTCGGATGATCATCAATAGCTCAGTATTTGATTCAAAAAGGCTTGAGTTCGTTGATGTTTAGGGTTTTCAAAAAGCTCGGTTGGCGTATTTGACTCAACAATCTCTCCCTGATCCATAAAGATGACTCTGTCCGCTACTTTCTTGGCAAAGCCCATCTCATGAGTCACACACACCATAGTGATGCCTTCTTCAGCAAGTTCGACCATTACGTCGAGCACTTCGTTGATCATCTCAGGGTCGAGTGCCGAGGTTGGTTCATCAAACAGCAGTAGGTCGGGTTTCATGCATAAAGAACGAGCAATTGCTACTCGTTGCTGTTGACCGCCTGAAAGCTGAACAGGGTATTTGTGTGCTTGCTCAGCAATGTGTACCCGTTCCAAGTAGTGAATAGCCAAGGCTTCTGCATCGGTTTTACTCATTTTGAGTGTGCGGATTGGCGACAAGGTGAGGTTTTCGAGCACTGTGAGATGTGGAAACAGATGAAAGTGTTGGAAAACCATGCCGACTTGGCCTGGAGTGTTGAATTTACAAGGCAGAGTTTGATTAACGACACTGAGCTCACCAGAGTCAAAAGGCTCTAATTGGTTAATGCAGCGAATCAAAGTGGATTTACCCGAGCCAGAAGGGCCGCAAACCACCACGATTTCACCCTGTTGGATACTCAAATCAATGTCTTTCAGGGCATGATAATCACCATACCACTTGTTAAGTGACGTAAACTTAACCATCTTAGAAGTTGCGTTCAAATTGCAGTACATCTGTAGTTACGGAATGAATTACCTTAACAATATAGAAATATGATTGCACATAAAATTAAGAGCTTATGAGAATTTCGTTATATCGTTTGGACAAATAAAAAGCAGCGCCCAAAATGGGAGCTGCGTTTCTGTTTACGTAAGAACTCTGCGTTTGGTTCAGTTCGATTATAAAAACGTTGTGATGCTTTGTATCAACAAGCTCGTTCTATAAAACTATCAATCAATCAATCGCGAGCGAAAAAATAACAGACTATGCAATCGCTGATTCTAGGATTTCACGCGTTCTTTCAGGAGTAATCGCTTGGTTTTCACCCAGTTGTACATAACCGTGAGATTCTAGCTGGGCAATAACGTTATCAATTGCGCTCTCTTTGCTTGCTTCATAGCCGTCGAACTGAGTTGCGACGTCTAAGCTGTGGTAGAAGGCTTCGATTGCATCAATGGTACGCTCTGCTAGATCTGCGCCCGATTCAAGGCCAAACACGTTGCGACCCATTTGTTCTAGCTTGCCACGTTTAACTTCGATTTGGTTACGTAGAAGTGAAGGCTGAACAATCGCCAATGAGCGTGCGTGGTCTACATGCCAAAGTGCTGTGAACTCGTGGCCAATCATGTGTGTTGCCCAGTCTTGAGGAACGCCAGTACCGATCAGACCGTTCAACGCTTGGTTCGCTGTCCACATTAGGTTTGCACGCCATGAGTCGTTATCGCGCTCATCGTATTGCTTACCAAGAACAAGCAGATTCTTTAGAAGTGTTTCGGCATAGCCGTCTTGAACCATCGCTTCTGTTGGCATAGTGATGTATTGCTCGCATACGTGCACCCATGCATCCACTAAACCGTTGATAAGTTGGCGTTCTGGAAGAGACTTCATTACATCTGGGTCCATAACTGCAAACTTAGGCTGAACAGCAGGGTTCATGAATGCCAGCTTCTCTTGAGTCTCTTTACGAGTGATTACTGCACCCATGTTAGATTCAGAGCCCGTCGCAGGCAGTGTCAGTACTGCACCGATTGGCGTCGCTTCTGTTACTTGGTGTTTGCCTGCTAGGATATCCCAACCGTCACCATCATATTTTGCTGCTGCAGCAACGTATTTCGAACCATCGATTACTGAGCCACCACCGACAGCGATAATGAATTCAACGTTTTGCTCTTTAACGATAGCCACCGCTTTGTCTAGCGTTTCTTTGGTTGGGTTGGCTTCAACGCCAGAAAACTCGATCCAAGAGTGATCTTTCAGGGATTCTACAACTTGGTCGTAAACACCGTTCTTCTTAATTGAACCGCCACCGTAGATGACCAGTACTTTCTTAGCGGTATCCACTGCCTGGCTGATTGCGTTGATTTGACCTTTACCAAAATGAATCACGGTTGGGTTAACGTATGTAAATTGCATCATTGTATCCTTGTGTAAAGCGGAACTTGTTATTCTGATTGATTGCTCAATTTCTATATTTGCATATTAGTACAGTAATCTTGGGTCATGAAGAGCTGATCCTCCAAATAAATTGCCTATTTCTACAATCTTGTTATTCTCTATTGGCTTTCGACTCTCAATCAGCACGGAAAATTACCGCCAATGAAGACACTCGCACAGTTACTACAATCCTACGTTGAATATAAAGGTTGGCATGATCTAGAAGGGATCAGAGAAACCGGTATTGAGGGCGTCTGGCTATACAGAAGCAGTCGTGGCAACCATCGTCAGCCGTTTACCTATCAGTCTGGCATCATCATGCTAGGGCAAGGTAAGAAGAATATTTATATTGGTGACAGGCCAGTCACCTATGCAGCAGGTGATTATTTGGTTGTTGGTGTACCGATGCCGTTAGAGTGCGAAGCACTGCCTGTCGATGATGAACCTTTGTTAGGTTTATCGATTAATATTGATTCCCAACGATTGCATAGCTTAGTGAAAAAGCTCGAAGACCAAGGCTTTTTGGAAAGTTATTGCAATAAGCACAAACAGAATGCGAGCGGCTTAGAGTCAACACCGATGGAAGAGGCGATGTTAGAGAGCTTTAAGCGACTGGTGAAAATGCTGCATTGCGACATAGAAGCTAACATTCTTGGAGATTCCATTGTTACCGAGATTGTTTACCGCGCGCTCACTGGCTCAGAAGGACGTGTTCTTTTTGACCTTGCCCATCATGATGGACATTACGCTCGTGTTGCTAAGGCTCTATCAAAGGTGCATGAAGAATACGATCAAACCATTACTGTTCAATCTCTAGCTGAAGAAGCAAACATGAGTGTCTCTGCTTTCCATAGCGCTTTTCGTAGTGTTACTTTTGAATCCCCCCTTCAATACCTGAAGAAAGTACGCCTTAATAAAGCTAAAGAGCTGATTCAGCTTGAAGGTGTTCGCATTAGCGATGCAGCTCGTCGAGTCGGCTATTCAAGTCCATCTCAATTCAGCCGTGAGTTCAAGCGCCACTTCAATACTACACCAAGAGCGGTGTAAATCGTCGCATAGTTCCATTTCCCTTTGTGCTTGTTTCCAATCAAGAGTGATTTCCCCATGAAGCTCGCTGGAAATGAGTGCCTGATATGGAAAAATAACCTTTATTTGTGATACAAGTTAGGCGCGGGAAATGGTTTTTTAGATAACATTAAGACAGGTTGTTTACCGACTTGTCTTTGATCTTTCCTTTCAATTTATGAGTGAGCATTGAACGTTGGTTTGATTGCTTTCTGATCTAACTTCACACAACTCCGACTTCTCTCAAATATAGGTAAGACTTGGTATAAGTGTAAGAAAATATTTATCGATGAGCGTAACTATTGAGATTTTGCATATCAAATCATCCATTCAGTTAGGCGGTTTCTGTTGCCAATAAATCAAATTTAAAACTGCAAGATCGCTGTCACGCAATTAAATTATTGTAGTACAAATTGGCTCATCATCTATCTATATTGTTCTCAAAAAGAAACAGCAATAAATAGCCACAAGAGCAGTGTAAATAGAACGGCCACCCATTTAGGTGGCGGTTAATTTGATAATCCATTATTTAATGTGAGAAGTAAGATGAAGAGAAAACTAATTTCGGTAAGCATTGTTAGCGCGTTTACCTTGGCTTTCGCTACGGGGTGTACAACTCAAGATAACTCAGCACCAGAGGTTACAGCGGTTGAGCAAGCGACTCCTGCAATTAATGACATCGATCGCATCTACCTTTTGAGCAGCGACCGTTTAACTATGGTTGATGGCGACACGTTAGCGGTGGCTTCTGAAGAGCAAGTCGCTGCCCTTAAAGCGCAATTTGAAAACCTACAAGATGGCGACGAAGTGGTTATCCCTAACGGTAAATATGCCAACTTGGGTCAAGTGACGATCACAGCAAATGACGTCACTATTAGATCGGAGCAAGCGGGCTCTGCGTGGCTGACAGGCCTGATTCAATTCGAGTTAAAGGGTGACGACATTACACTCGATGGCTTAGTGTTTACCGAAGGTGGTCCAAACGAGCGCTTCGGTGCAGTTCGTATGATGGGTAACGGCAATACGCTTCAAAACTCGACCTTCTACTACTTCAACCATGACTACACTTACGAGCCAGATGAGCGCCGCTCTGAGTACCCTAAATACCTATGGGTTTCACTGTGGGGTAAAGACGGTAAAGTGATCAACAACCGTTTCGAAGGTAAGCAAAAGCGCGGTACCTTGATCGGTGTCCAAAAAGACGATACGTCAGATAACCATCTGATCGCGAACAACATCTTTATGGATCAAAAGCCAAACCAGTTTAATGAGTTCGATATCAAAGAAGCGATTCGCTACAACGGTAACAGCTGGGAAGCGATTCGTATCGGTGATTCAAAATCTTCACAGTGGGATTCAAGTTCGAAATTTATCAATAACCTGATGATCGATATGGATGGTGAGCGTGAGCTCATCTCGATTAAGTCAGGTGACAACACAATTTCAGGCAATACTATCTTCCAAAGCGCAGCGTTGATTTCACTGCGTCACGGTAAAGGTAACACGGTTGAAAACAACATGATTTTGGGTAACGAGAAGCGCCTAACGGGCGGTGTTCGTATCTACGATGAAGATCATGTGATTCGTAACAACTACATTGCGAATACGCGTGGTCGTGATGGTGTGATTGAAGGTAATGCTGACCTGCGTGGTGGTATTGTAATTAATACTGGCATTATTGATGTTGCGAACGGCGAGCAGCTTGATCAATCAGTGAAGGGCAAAGAGCTTAACAAGCAGTGGACTCCGAAAAATATCACGATTGAAAACAACTCTCTGGTCGACACGGAGTGGGGCATTGTTTACGGCAACCAAAGTCACCGTGTGAGTCTATTTAACAACGCAGAAGTAGAAGGCATCTATGCGGGGGTTGATATCGCGTTTAATAACAACGTGGTAGATAACTCTAAAACGCCTGAGTTTGTGAGTGTTCGAGCGACACCAGACTTCCCATTAGTCGGCGCAACATACAGCGATGAAACCTATGTTGGTCAAGTCACTGAGTCAGAGCTGATTGGAAGTTACTCGGTTGAGCTACCACAAGTAACGGTTGAGAACGGCGTTAACGCTTACCAAGGTGAAGGTGCGGACGTGTCTAAGCTTGCGATTGTGACAGCTGAAACAGCAGGTCCAAACTACGTGCTTGAGAACACGACTAAGTAATCTTTCTTTTGAGGGCGTGAACGTTCAATCAACGTCGCGTTAGCAGTCTGAAGACTTAACACTTAAAAAGCCTCAGCAAGGTAAGCTTGTTGAGGCTTTCTCGATCTAAAGGGGGATTTAGAGTATCTATTAACATAAGTTCATAAAACAGTCGCCTAAGTATTGTAAATCTGCTCTGGTGAACAAACATATAGTAAGAGCGCGAATGCGATTGTATGAATCGTCGCGCTATGTCATCAATCTCAATACCAAGTGAGAATTAGCCTAACTATGTTTGAGCAGATTAAAGATTTCATCAACCCGAGCAAGAACCCTGACCTTACTCAGGCGCACGAGTATCAACGCAAGCATTTACCGACTTTGTGGTTGTTGGGAAAAACGGGTGCAGGTAAGTCTTCGTTTATTCAAGCGCTCACGGGCGATTCTTCGGTGGAGGTGGGCAATGGTTTTGCACCCTGCACAATGACTGCAATGTCGTACGTGTTTCCTCAAGACAAGCCGATAATGCGCTTTCTTGATACTCGTGGTTTGGGCGAAGCGGACTATGACCCTACAGAGGATCTGAAAGAAATCGGCCAAGCGGGTAATGCGTTAGTCGTCGTGATGAAAGCTGATGAGCCTGAACAATCGGCGGTGCTGTCTGCTCTGAAACAGATCAAGAAGCAAAACAAGATTAAGCACTTGCTGCTTGTTCATACTGCTGTGTTGTCTTCTAAAGAAATAGATCGCACACGACAAATTCAATTCAACAGTCAACAAGTCGAAAAGGTTTGGGGTAAAGGCTTTGAATCTGTGGCGGTTGATTTCGAGACAAATGACGGTGATGTCTATAACCACGACATCTTGTTAGAAAAACTGACCAGCATTCTTCCGGTAATTGGAATGATGGTGCAAAACAAAGAGCATTCAACGCAAGAAGAAGCCAATTTTGACCAAGTTGAAAGTGAAGTGCTTTGGTATTCGGGAAGTGCAGCAGCTAGCGATCTGATTCCGGGTGTAGGCTTAGTGTCCGTGCCTGCCATTCAAGCGAAAATGCTGCATAGCTTAGCCAATCAATATGGGGTGGAGTGGAATAAGCGAGTCTTCAGTGAGTTGACGGGGACTCTCGGCAGCAGCTTTGCGTTGCAATACGGAATGAAGCTTGGCACTCGACAACTGGTAAAGTTGATTCCTGTGTATGGACAAACGATTGGCGCTGTCGCAGCCGCAGCTATGAGTTTTGGTACCACCTATGGCCTTGGCAGAGCGGCGTGCTACTACTTCTATCATAAGAACAGAGGCGAAGAAGTCTCTGAGCAAGAGATGCAAGCAATCTACAAAGAATCCCTGAAAAAAGGAAAGGCGGCGTCGGGCTATGAAGAAAATTAGAAATTTATTTCGACTACTTTCTGCGTTGTCGAGTGGTCGTTGGGGCATCGCTCTGATTTCGGCGATCTTCCCGAGCATTATCATGATGGGCTTTGGTCTGTTCTTGGCAATCAAGTATGGCTACCTACTGGAAATGTCGATAGCCATTGCTGTGAGTACCTTGCTGTTCACGATTCCGTTATACATCTCTAGCCGTTCTTCACGCAATTCGACTAACAGTGATGCGGCAAAAAATACAACAGATGAAGCCAATACTGAGTCATCAAGTCACAACATCGACGATGCGTTGGTCAAAGCGTCGAATGAATGGTCTCAAGCTGAACTGTCGATCTGGAACGACTCGAAACATTATGTTCGTCAACAACTAGTCGATGATATTGAATGGGGTAATCTAGACCAAACTGGTTTGCAGGTACTGGAGTTCGTTGCTAAAAAGTTTGGTAAGAAGTCGCTCGATTTTTCGATTCCGGAAGGGCTAAAACTATTTGAAGAAGTAAGCCGTCGTTACAAATTGGTGGTGAAAGAGCACATTCCGGGTATTGAATACTTGAAGGTTTCTTACATCAAAGCGGGCTATGAGGCCTATGACAAATATGGGGAATTGGGGCAGAAGATCTTCAAAGCGGCGATTTGGGGCAATCACCTTAAAAACCTCTATTTGAATCCATTGAAAGTCATTTCCGATTTAGGCCGTGAGCAAGCGACGGCCTCGATGACAAAGGGCGTTGTGGATGACATGCAATATGCTGCTAAACAAGCCTTGCTCGACGAAGTGGCAGCTGTTGCGATTGATTTGTACAGTGGTCGTTTCAGTATTGAAGATGAATCGCTGAGAGCCTCAGAGGTTTCAGAAGCTGACGAGAAACGTTTTTCACCTGAATTAGAGCCGGTGAGAATTGTGCTAGTGGGGCAAACCAGTTCTGGTAAATCATCGCTTATCAATGCTCTCAAAGAGGAAATGGTCGCAGAGGTAGACGTCCTACCATCAACGGACAGCTCTACGGTTTATAACGCGTTTGTTGATGACAATGACGTGAGGGTTGTTGATCTTCAAGGGTTAGATGGAAGCTCGAAAACCGAAGCTGTGATGCTCAAAGAGATGACTCAAGCTGATGTGGTGTTATGGGTACTTAAAGCGAATCAGTCAGCTCGTGAACTGGATAAGCAGCTTAAAGATAAGTTTGATGCGTTTTATGATGATCCTAAGAATATCTCGCGCAAGCAGCCCATTGTGATCACTGTCGTCAACCAAGTCGATCGGTTAAAGCCGGTGGACGAGTGGCAGCCACCTTACGATTTAGATAATCCAACGTCGGCAAAGGCTAAGATTATTGCTCAGGCCCTTGAATATAATCAAGCCCTTCTGAAGCCTGATATTGCTTTACCGCTAGCGATTGCACCAGAAAAAGTACAGTTTGGTTTAGAGGCTTTGGGACAGACGCTGATAGAACACATCGCAGACGCCAATAACGTGCAGAGAAATCGTCAGCGTCTCGAAGCTATCAACAGAGGAACCTCGGTAAAAGTCCAGCTTAATAAAGCCATGAAAGCTGGCAAGAAGGTTGCTCCGAGCGCAATGAAAGCCGCGACGCCTAAGCTGGCTGAGATGGCGATAAAACAAGTCACTAAGAAAAAATAATCAACATTACAAAGCGATATTCGTTAAGTCGCAATATCGCTTGGATAGTTAATTTTTATTTTTCGGGTCTTACTGGCTAGATCTATATATAACTTAAAGTTAATGAACTAGTATAATAGTTCGCTAGGTCGATACCCTGATTAATTTTATATGGTGTTAATCACTCCAAATACATCAACGTAAATATTGATCACATTTATGATTGATAGGTCTTTATTTATAAGATTACTGCACTATATTTAAATTTCGGATCATTTTGATTTCAACATAGGGATATATTGTGAACATGTATCTGAAATGGCAATCAACAACATGGCTAACCTTGTTAGCTTGGTATACTTTAGATCATCAGATCTCGTTCCACCTTTCTTCAGAGTAGTACCTTCTGGGCGTCACGCGCCAGCAGAGCTCTTGTGCTTTGCCAATCCTGTTAATTTTGTTTTAAGAAATGCCGTAGCCTGTGCGTAAGATAATAATTTATTTATGCATGTCGCTATTTATCTCTTAGCCATTATTAATAGGGCCTCAATCAATATCTTATTGATTCAATGATTTGTCTTTCACTATTAAGTTTTATCGTAATTGTCACGAATGTGATGGTGCAATAAATAAAATTAATAGTGATGGTTTGTGACATCTGAAAAATAATGAGCTTAGACTTTTTTAATGTTTCTTCCTTAGGAAGTACTGGGTTCGTTGAAAGGTACTATTATGGAAAACTTCAAACATCTACCTGAACCGTTTCGTATTCGCGTTGTAGAGCCAGTTAAAAGAACCACCTACGCTTATCGTGAGCAAGCCATTGTCGAAGCGGGTATGAACCCATTTCTACTCGATAGCGATGACGTGTTCATCGACCTGCTGACAGACAGCGGTACGGGTTCAATTACTCAACGTATGCAAGCGGCGATGTTAATGGGCGATGAAGCTTACAGCGGTAGTCGCAGCTACTATGCACTGTCGAATGCAGTGAAAGACATCTTCGGTTATGAGCTAACCATTCCGACTCACCAAGGTCGCGGCGCAGAGCAGATTTACATCCCGGTACTGATTAAAAAGCGCGAGATGGAGAAAGGGCTGGATCGCAGCAAGATGGTCGCCTTGTCGAATTACTTCTTCGACACCACCCAAGGCCATACGCAAGTGAACTGTTGCGTGGCGAAGAACGTCTACACCAAAGAAGCGTTCGATACGTCAGTGAATGCCGATTTTAAAGGTAACTTCGATATCGAAAAGCTAGAACAAGCGATCTTGGAAGCGGGTGCTGCCAATGTCCCTTACATTGTGAGTACCATTACTTGTAACTCGGCTGGTGGGCAGCCTGTTTCTATCGCCAACCTGAAAGCGGTGTATGAAATCGCTCAGAAATACGATATTCCCGTTATCATGGATTCGGCTCGCTACGCTGAAAATGCTTACTTTATTCAGCAGCGTGAACCGGGCTATCAAGATTGGACGATCGAACAAATTACTCGTGAGTCCTACAAATACGCAGACGGCTTAGCCATGTCCGCTAAGAAAGACGCGATGGTGCAAATGGGCGGTTTGTTGTGCTTTAAAGATGACTCCTTCATGGATGTGTACACAGAGTGCCGAACCTTGTGTGTCGTGCAAGAAGGCTTCCCGACTTATGGTGGCTTAGAGGGCGGTGCCATGGAGCGTCTTGCAGTTGGGCTATATGACGGAATGCGCCAAGATTGGTTGGAGTACCGCATCGGTCAGGTGCAATATCTGGTTGATGGCTTGGAAGCGATTGGTGTTGTGTGCCAACAAGCGGGCGGCCATGCTGCGTTTGTTGATGCAGGTAAGTTACTTCCACATATTCCGGCGGGTGAATTCCCTGCCCATGCTTTAGCGTGTGAGTTGTATAAAGTAGCGGGAATCCGAGCCGTAGAGATTGGTTCATTGCTGCAAGGGCGAGACCCAGCAACAGGTGAGCAGCATTCATGTCCTGCTGAGCTATTGCGCCTAACCATTCCACGCGCGACTTACACTCAAACGCATATGGACTTCATTATTGAAGCGTTCGAAAAAGTAAAAGAGAACGCAAGCAAAGTGAAAGGGCTCGACTTTACCTATGAACCGCCAGTGCTAAGACACTTTACCGCTCGTTTGAAAGAGGTTGAAAATCATGAAAATCAACCTGAAAAAAAGAGTCAACAAGAGCTCGAAGAAGCATTTTAAAATAACAAAATAAGCGAATAGTCACCAATGTAAAAAGCGTATAGGTTTAGGCTTATGCGCTTTTTTTGTATGGTTGAATGACCAACGCGAATTACAGAAACCTAATTTAAATATCTGTTATTTATAGAAAATAATCACAGGATGTGTTGCATATAAAGCAGGAGCGGCTTACTCTGCCTAATAATCGTGATGCAATAAGGACGGTACACAATGATTATCAACACAGATAGACTCACCATGGCTCAAATCACAATTGAAGACTGGGCCCTTTTTCAGTCTCTAAATCGTGAGCCAGAGGTTATCCGACTGTGCTTTGACGAACCATCACCTTCCGATATTAAAGAAGCTTTCGAATCTCGATTGCCTGCTTGGGATAAAGATTCAACACATTGGCTGTGTCTTACTATCACAAACAAAGAGACTGGCGATAAGATTGGGGTGACGGGCTTTCGTATGGTCGAAGGCGTTGCCGAAGTCGGTTATCTGATTTTACCTAAGTTTCATGGCTTCGGCTTTGGTACGGAGTCTTTAAAGGCTCTTATTAGCTGGGCAACCAAACAGCAAGGGATCACTTCATTTCAAGCTATTGTAACAGAGGGGAATATTGGGTCTGAGAAAGTGCTATTGAAAAGTGGTTTTTCACTCAAAGAGGTCGTTCCAGACGCTTACACCATTGGTGGCAAGCTCTACGCTGATCATATTTACACCCGCTAAAATCAATACTTAATCTTCAAAACCGTATTGTTTCCTTAAGCAAAACACGCCCGTTTTGAGCTTTTCACTTTTTGACAAGGACTGAAGTATATGGACGTCATGGAACATGCCGTTATTTCTGAGTTTGCTACACCATCTGAGTTTACCGACCTCACCAGTATTAAGTTGGACATCAAGCAAGTGCCAAATGATGTCGAGGGAATCTGTCAGTTTGTACAAGGAAACCTTATCCATGCTTATTGGTTAGAGCATTATGGCGTGGAGATAGACATTTCTATTCAGCGCACTGAAATGCAGACGCGATATGCGAAGGATTTGCTGTCGTTAGCCATGTCGAAATCAGGGCAAGCTGCACATGTCATCAAAGCGCCGAATCATAGAGTGGTCAGTATTTGCCGAGACTTCTCCCTTTTGGTGTGTTCTATCTTCAGGATGAAAGGAGTGCCTGCTCGTATAAGAAGTGGTTTCGCAGTGTATCTAGGGCCAGATCATTTCGAAGATCACTGGGTTTGTGAATATTGGAATGGTCATCGTTGGGTATCGGTTGATGCACAGCTCGATGGCGTTCATCAACGCATTCTGAAGTTTGAATTCGATCCGTGTGATGTTCCGTCATCTCAATTCTTAGTTGCGGGTCAGGCTTGGAAACTCGCTCGTGAAAACTCAGTACCAGCTGGGAAGTTCGGTTTTGCCGATTTTAAAGGGCTAGCCTTTATTAAAGCGAGCCTGATTCGCGACCTGTTCGCGCTGTCTAAATATGAAATGCACACATGGGATATAGGTTGGGGGATCTTGCCTCACTTTATGGCCCCAGTTTCTAATGATGATGAACTTCACTTACTCGATGAACTTGCCAAAGTGAGTTGTTCTGGGGACGCGACGCAGGCGCGCAAGTTGGTGGACTCGTGTGAAGCGATCAGGCTTCCTAGTGATTGGAACACCTTAAGGTTCCCAACATTGAGTGAGCTTTATGCTTCTTTGTAGCTTTTAGCCCAAATGTCACTGAACGAAAATCGAGTTCGATAAGGAAAAATATGCCAGCTCCAAGAATACTCAAAGCTCAAGTCATCGACATTGAATGTGGTGAGAACGTAACTATTATTGAGCCAGTAAACATTTATGGTTGTGAACTTAAGAACGACGTGTTTGTCGGTCCGTTTGCCGAGATTCAAAAGAACACGGTGATCGGTGAGCGTACTAAAATCCAATCACACACTTTTATTTGTGAATACGTGACGATTGGCAATGACTGCTTTGTTGGGCACGGCGTGATGTTTGCTAATGACCTGTTTAAGGAAGGTCAGCCAGATCCTAACCCAGAGAGTTGGGGGCGTACTGTGATAGCGGATAATGTCACGATTGGATCGAACGCAACGGTACTAGCCGTTACTATTTGTGAAGGGGTAGTGATAGGTGCCGGTAGCGTCGTTACAAAAGACATTACTGAAAAGGGTGTTTATGCAGGCAATCCAGCCAAAAAGTTAAGGGATTTGCTTTAGTATTTAAAGGATAAAGAAGTTTCCCAAGGACAAAGAAGCTGTTTATGATTCATAATAGATGGTATCAAAAACGGTCGTTAGAACAGAGAGTTACTTATGAACATCGTGACAGTCTACAGTGGTAATCAGCAGGTATATGCGAATTTGTATCAAGGATATGCGGCTGAGTTTTCAAAGATTATTGGAGACAAGCCAGACGAGTATGGCTTGTTTGAGATATACCCGACGCTTGGCGATAGCGTGACGGGGTATCTACTCTACATTGATGGTGTTCCTGCTGCTCTAACAGCGATTGAGACCAAAGCGCCAAACGAATTTGAGATTTGTGATTTTTACGTGGTGCCTTACTTCCGTAAAAACAAAGTAGGGAAACGGTTTATAACCGAGCTGTTTGAGCATCTAAAAGGCAGCTGGGAGATTAAGCAAGTATTGGGTGCAGACCATGCTGTGAAGTTCTGGAGAGAGGTGGTAAATGACTACACGTCAGGTAATTACGTTGAAGATCAGTACCAAGATGAGAAGTGGGGTTTGGTAACGAGACAGTGCTTTAATCACGATTAGTTGCAGAGGAAAAGTGCATTGAAGTTAACGAATAAACTTGTACGTTACCCGCACATAGATGTTGATCGTGCGTTTGAAAAAGAAGATGAGCTACTGCAGCAAATTCAATCTGGTGAGATTGGACAAGCCTTGTTGTTGTGGCAAGCAAAAGCGCCGACACTCGTTTTGCCTTCAGGTAAAAAGTGGCCAGTAACCTTAGAGTCTCGAAAACAACTTGAGGCGCAAGGTTGGCAACTCTCTTCGCGAAAAACAGGTGGCGCTCCCGTCCCCCAGTTGCCGGGGATTATTAACCTATCGCATATTTATCATTGGCCTAGTAATGAAGCCTACGACATCAAAAAAGCGTATCTACATCTATGCAATGTCTTAACTCTGTTTTTTAAAGACTTGGGCGTCGATGTGGATGTGCATGCGACTCCCGGCTCTTATTGTGATGGCGACTACAACCTCAATATCAACAAACAGAAAATAGTAGGTACGGCTCAGCGTGTTTTGCTTAAACGCGGTGGCGGTCAAATAGTCCTTTCGCAAGCCTGTATTTTGTTAGATGTCGACTTAGAGAGCAGTGTTGCGCCCGTTAATTTTTATAATCAAATCTGCGGTAATCCAACCGTAGTAGACCCACATGTTCATACTCTGTTGTCTGAGCATGTGAAGCCTCTGCCTAGCGTAGACTCACTTTTTCAGCAGTTAACTCAAGCCTTCATTAAGTATGCTTAGTACTAGTTTCTGACGCTGAAACAATGGAACCAATACAAAAAAGCCACTCAGGTGAATCACTTGAGTGGCTTTTTTATTCGAGACAATAAGCTTAAATAAATTGGCTTCGGTATTAAGCGATACCTTGCTCTTTTGCCATCTGTGTCGCGATCTTAGGTGCATGCCATAAACATGGTAGTAAGATGAATGATACAGGAACGGCAGTAATAACAATGAACGACTGTAGCGCAGATATACCGCCAGAGCCCATTGAGATAAGCGCAATGGCTACGGCACCCATGATGATGCCCCAGAAGGTGCGTACCGCTGCGTTTGGTTCTGTGGTGCCTGTCATAACCACACTGATGGTGTAGGTCATTGAGTCACCTGTCGTTACGATGAACGTGGTGGTCAGGATAAGGAACAGTATCGCAATCAGAGTCGGAAATGGCAGTTGTGCAGTGATAGCCAGTAATACAGCCGGAAGATTAAAGCCCTCGAACGCACTAGAGATCACACCTGGGTTTTCTAACTCAAATGCAAGGCCACTACCACCAACAATACTGAACCAGAAACAGGTTACCAATGGAGCAACGATACTGATAGAAACGATCATTTGGCGAATGGTGCGACCACGCGAAATACGAGCAATAAAGATCGCCATCATTGGGCCATAACCTAAGAACCAGCCCCAGAAGAATACCGTCCAGCTACCAAGCCACGCTGTATCTTGGCGATAAAGCGCCATAGGGATGAAGTTATCGATCATCTCCCCCATGCCTTGCAAGTATCCGTCTACGATGAAGCTTGTTGGGCCGACAACAAGGATGTAGCCGATTAGGCATACAGATAAGATAATGTTGTAACGGCTCACTAGTTGGATGCCTTTGTTGACGCCACTTAATGCCGAAAGGGTATACATCGCGATAGCAAACAAGATAACCACGCTTTGTGTTGCAAAGCTATCTGAGATGCCAAACAGCTCACTTAACGCATAACTGATTTGAAGACCAAGGAAGCCAATAGGACCAATAGTGCCCGCAGCGACAGCAACGATGCTACATGCGTCAACCACGTTACCAATCCAACCATTAATTGCTTTATCACCTAGAATTGGATAAAGCAGCGTACGAGGTTTTAGAGGCAGACCTTTGTCGTAATGTAGGTGCATCAACACGATAGAAGATAAACCGCCTAAGATTGCCCAAGCAAGAAAACCCCAATGCATGAAAGACTGAGAAAGTGCGTTGAACGCCATTGTTTGTGGATCCGCTTCACCATACAAAGGCGGTGCAGAGACGAAGTGAGCGATTGGTTCAGCCGCCGCCCAGAACACGCCACCACCGGCGAGTAGAGTACAGAGAACAATCGACATCCATTTGAAAGTGGACATTTCTGGTAGGGCAAGTGTTCCTAAACGAACTTGACCTGTGCGGCCCAGTGCTAACACTAAACCGAGAATAAAGTTGAGCAACAATAGCACTTGCCAATAAGCACCGAACCATTGAGTAGAGTAGCTAAAACCGATGTTGACCAGTTCAGACAAAGCTGAAGTGTTGGTAAAAGCGAGAACGACAAAGAGCGTTAAAAAACTGCCGCTGAGCCAGAACACTGGGTTTCCAAGTTCGAGCTTTTCACCCAGAGACTGGGCTTTAGTGAAGTTGATAGAAGTAGATTCTGCGTTGATGTTTTCGTTGGCGACTTGCGTCAAGTTAGACATTATTTGTTCGCTATATTTGGCCGTGAAGCCTGTGTATTTCCCGCACATCTCCCTTTGAAAATGTGAGGTTCGTCAAAAAAGTCGCAGATACTAACATATCTATCACCAGAAAGTCGGCGAATTGCAAAAAGAAATCCATTCCTCCTATAAATCTGTCCTTTTTGGTTACTTTGAGTGCACCTTATCCATGCCCTAGGTGTGGTTTCTGGTTATGAGGAACGATTATTTTTTAGCTTTGCGAAATAAATTTAATATTAGTTGTCGGTGCAAAATAAGTGTCGAGTCATTGCAGAGTGTAAGCAATTATTTGCGAGTCATTTTATAAATAGTGAATATTCTAAGTGCGAAACTGGCTTTGTTACCTACAGTTGTTTTGCGAAGAGATTTAAGTGGTCGTACGAATACGACCGAAATTAAACATCTTGAAACAACAACTTAAGGGATAGCACACATGCACCTAAACCAAGGAAGAGTGGCCAAGAAGGTTTTCACACTCAGCACACTCACCGCGTCATGCTTAATGGCGTTCAACAGTTATGCAGCTGTTGATTGTTCAACATTAGAAACATGGGACTCTGCGACCGTTTATACTGGCGGTGATCAGGTTTCACATGACGGCAGCGCGTACTCAGCGAATTACTGGAATCAAAACAACAACCCGAGCCAATTTGAAGGTGACTATGCACAATGGAAAAAGATTGATGTGTGTAGTGGCGGCGGAGGCGGTGGCACGCCAAATGAAGCGCCAACCGCTTCGTTAACAGCACCTACCGCGTCAGATGTGATCGTTGAGGGCGATAATGTCGTCTTAAGTGCTACGGCACTCGATGCTGACGGCAGTGTTGCTTCGGTAGAATTCTTTGTTGATGGTACTTCCGTCGCAGTAGTAACAGCATCACCATTTGAAGCGGCTTGGGCTGCAACATCGGGCAACCATCAGGTATCTGTTGTTGCAACAGACAATGAAGGTGCAGCGAGTGTAGCAAGCGCGGTATCTGTTTCTGTCGATTCACTGCAACCTGGCAATGAAGCGCCAACGGTATCAGTTGCACTTTCAGCCGCTTCTGTAGATGTAGGTGGCGTGGTAACACTCACGGCAACGGCTGCAGACAGTGATGGTACGGTTGATAAAGTTGATTTTTATGTGGCTGGTTCTTTAGTTGGAACGGCTGCAACGAGCCCGTATACGCTTGACTACACAACCACTCAAGCAGGTACTTTGTCTGTTTACGCTAAAGCAACCGACGATCAAGGTGCGACAACGGATTCAGCCTTGGCTTCTTTAAAGGTGAATGGTGCTCCAACGGTGAGTACATGTCGTCCTGATGGCTTGTATCAAACGCAAGGTGTCGATGTTCCTTACTGTACCATTTACGATGATGAAGGCCGTGAGAAAATGGGTGCGGATCACCCTCGTCGTGTGATTGGCTACTTCACCAGCTGGCGTGCAGGGGGCGATCCACAAGCGGCTTACTTAGTAAATGATATCCCCTGGGAACAACTCACACATATTAACTACGCGTTCGTGAGCATTGGTTCAGATGGCAAAGTGAATGTTGGTGATGTAAATGATCCAAATAATGCTGCTGTTGGTAAAGAGTGGCCGGGAGTAGAGGTTGACCCTGCATTAGGCTTTAAAGGTCACTTTGGTGCGCTCGCAACTGCCAAGAAAAAACACGGTGTTAAAACACTAATCTCAATTGGCGGTTGGGCTGAGACTGGCGGTCACTTTGCCACAGACGGCAGCCGTGTTGCTGATGGTGGCTTCTACACTATGACGACCAATGCTGATGGCTCTATTAACCATCAAGGCATCGAAACATTCGCGACGTCAGCGGTTGAAATGCTGCGTAAGTACCAGTTCGACGGTCTAGATATCGATTATGAGTACCCAACCTCAATGGCCGGCGCGGGCAACCCATACGACAAAGACTTCATGGAACCACGTCGACAGTACCTATGGGCTTCATACCAAGTATTGATGAAAGTATTGCGTGAGAAGCTTGATGTGGCGTCTGCTGAAGATGGAACACACTACATGTTAACTATCGCAGCACCTTCATCTGGCTACCTATTACGCGGTATGGAAACATTCGATGTCACTCAATATCTTGATTACGTGAACATCATGTCTTACGACCTTCACGGTGCGTGGAACGATCACGTTGGTCATAACGCTGCCTTGTTTGATACAGGTAAAGATTCAGAGCTAGCACAGTGGAACGTATACGACACGGCGGCTTATGGCGGTATTGGCTACCTGAACACGGATTGGGCTTACCATTACTTCCGCGGTTCAATGCCAGCTGGTCGTATTAACATCGGTGTGCCTTACTACACGCGTGGTTGGCAGGGTGTAACAGGTGGTGAAAATGGTCTTTGGGGCCGAGCTGCACTGCCTAATCAATCTGAATGTGCCGCTGGTACAGGTGAAGGCGAGAAGAACAACTGTGGTCATGGCGCGATTGGTATCGATAACATGTGGCACGATACCGACCCTAAAGGAAATGAAATGGGTGCAGGCTCGAACCCAATGTGGCATGCGAAGAACCTAGAGAAAGGCATTTGGGGTTCTTATGCGGATGCTTACAAGCTTGATCCTGTAAACGATCCAACAGATGTCTTAAGAGGTACTTACACACGTAACTACGACAGCGTTGCGGTTGCACCTTGGCTATGGAATGCTGAAAAAGGCGTGTTCCTTTCTACGGAAGATAAAGAATCTATCAACGTGAAAGCGGACTACGTTATCGACAAAGAAATCGGCGGCATCATGTTCTGGGAACTGGCTGGCGACTACAACTGTTATGTACTTGATGCAAGTGGCAACCGCACAACGGTTGATACCACAGAGCAAGCGTGTAACAGCGGTAACGGTGAGTTCCACATGGGTAACACAATGACTAAAGCTATCTATGATAAGTTTAAGTCGGCAACGCCATATGGCAACAAAGTCGCGACTGGCGCAATTCCTACCGAAGCATTAGACATCGCAGTATCGGTTGGTGGCTTCAAAGTCGGTGACCAAAACTACCCAATTAATCCTAAGATCACGTTTACCAACAATACGGGTCAAGCACTGCCTGGCGGTACTGAGTTCCAGTTTGATATTCCTGTATCTGCACCAGATAACGCGAAAGATCAGTCTGGTGGTGGTTTGACTGTGATTGCTTCGGGTCATACTCGTGCGGATAACATCGGTGGATTAGACGGAACTATGCACCGTGTAGCCTTCACATTACCTGCATGGAAAGAGCTGCCTGCTGGTGGCGTGTATGAGCTGGACATGGTGTATTACTTACCAATTTCAGGCCCTGCAAACTATGCCGTTAACCTAGGTGGTGTCGATTATGCCTTTAGCTTTGAGCAACCAGATTTACCTTTAGGTGATATCAGTTCTGGTGGCGGTAACCCTGGCGACGGTGGCACAAACCCTGGTACTTGTGATACTGCAGGCTTAACAGTGTACCCGGATCTGCCTCAGAAAGACTGGGCCGGCAATCCAAGCCATGCTAATACGGGTGACCAAGTGGTTCACAATGGCAGCATTTACCAAGCTAACTGGTGGACAAGTTCTGAGCCGGGTAGTGACGGTAGTTGGACGGTTGTTTGTCAGTAAAATGGTGACTATGAATTCTCGATTCTGAGAAAAATATTTATAAAACAAGTATTTATAAAATTATAAATTCGCCACATTGATATTATCAATGTGGCGTTTTTGGTATTGGTCACATATCAATGAATCAAACGTTTTTAAAGGCAATACCTTAATTCATACACCCTACCGTTTGTGATATAAAACTCGCTGCTTATTAAGGGCAAGAACCAGACACTGTTGTAGTGAGGGCGCATGGGGTAATTTTGAAATTCAAACGTAAATATATTCTTAACTTCTCGATAGCACTGGCCACGGTTTCTATGGTGCTGTCTGCCATCCAATTTAATCGCACCAAAGAAGCGTTATTGGAATCCAACCAAGTGTTTTTTAATACCATCGTAAATGCGAGCTATGACATTGTGGATACGACGGTTAATGAAGCGATTAAAACGTATCTAAAGGGAGTTATTGATACCGCTCGCTCTTATGTAGAGAGCCATAAACAGCTACCAGAAGCTCAACAACTGGCGGATCTCGCAAATACATTAAAAGTAGGGCAATCCGGTTATCTCTATTTGCTTTCCCCTGACGGAGTTCATTTATATCACCCATTTTTGCAAGGTCAGGACAGGTCAAACGTAGAGCATATTCAGCGGCAACTGAAGTTGGAAGAAGGTGTATCGCAGTATTATCACGCCAACCCTCATGAAACAGGAATGCGGCCAAAAGTTGCGTATTCGAGAAAGTTGCCGAGCGGCAATACCTTGGTAGCAACGACTTATAAAGATGAATTGATGTTCTTGGTGGATCAGGTGCAGTTGAAGGAAAAGCTCAGTAAGTATGCCTATGGCGAGAGCGGCTACATCTATATCGTTGATCTTGATGGGAAGCGGATTCTACAGAACCAGTTTGATAATAGAGCCTTTGAATCCGTGGTTGAGTCAACCTCTCAGAGTTTCATCCGACAGGTTCTTAATAATCGAGAAGGACACGTTAAGTTTGATTTAGAAAATGAGTCTGGAGTAGCGACTAAAAACATCTTCTACAAGTTTTATCCTTACCTGAACTGGGTAATTGTTGCTGGTATCTCTGAACAAGAGCTAAATAAGAATCATAGTTTGCTGTTTGTGAGCTTGATGGCCCTTTTTGCCAGCTTGATAGCGATCATTTCAGTGTTAGTCCTCTATCTCAAGAATCGACACCATAAAATGTTAGAACTGGCTAGCCTTGACTATCTAACAGGGATCAACAGTCGCAGAAGCTTTATGGAACAGTTTAAAGTCAGAATACAAAAGCATCAGGCACCTGTTTCACACATAGGGGTTGTTCTGCTCGATATCGACCATTTCAAACGTGTTAACGACGATTTTGGCCATACACAAGGAGATAAAGTGATTCAGGCCGTTGCTGTTAAGTTGAAGGAGTATGAGACAGAAAATCGTTTGATAGCACGCTATGGAGGAGAAGAGTTTGTCGTTGTGACATTCGATTGTGAACAAGCGGAATTGATGGAGTTGGCAGAGACAATACGTTTGGATGTGGAGAAGACTCAGGGGTTGTGCCGACAGATCACAATCAGTGCGGGTTGTTGTTATGCACCAGTGAATCAAGGCGTCGAAAAGGTCATAGAGAAGGCTGATGCTGCGCTCTATCGAGCAAAGGAGGCCGGTAGGAACAACACCCAGTGTTACTCAAGTCCTAATTGGGAGTGTTTGCCTCATATTAAACACTGCATATGAAAAAAGCCCGAACAAGATTAATTGTTCGGGCTTTTTATCAGATTCGAATGCTAAGCTTTAGCAGCTTTTAACGCTTCCGTTTTTTTTTCCTTTTGCATTTTAGCAAGGAAATAAACGTTTACGATTGCGATGAAACCATTGGTCGCTACTACTGGCCATGCATCAATCATTACACCGTAAGCAGTGAAGAGAGCACAACCAATAAAGTTAAGAACACGTAAGCGAACGATGTCTTTCATAGTTAATGAAATCGCAACCATGATAGATGCTGCGTAACCTAAAATTTCAACCATATTAAATTCCATTGTTGGACCCTCTTAGTTTTGCCGATACAGTGTCGGTACCAATCCTTCTCTTCATGAGATTATTGAGGAAGCTCCGTGCCTCGAATGGTCTGGTTTTGTTTAACTGGTGCTGACTATAGCAAGCCTTTTTTTGTGATAAAAGCCCCAAAACGAGTGAAAGTGAAGGTTAGCGATTACGCAAACGTTTAAAAGGTTTTTGGATAATATAATTACTGAATGTGTTGGTGTTGAATCCAATTGTAGAACATATAACGAAAAGGAAGCGACGAATGAAAAATAAATGTCTAAGCGGCTTTTTAGCGAGCGTTATCTTGGCGGTTAGTTTGATGGGATGCACAACAGAGCCTATGCCGATGAAGCATGATTTCGGTGTGGTAACCAGTGGTGACTTTACGTTTATGAATCAGGGCGTACAGACGTATTCATGGCACCCAAGTTCAGAACAAGCTTACCTTTCCAAAAACTACGACAAGACAGAAGTCACCGATATCGTTCGTTCTGCAATTGAAGACCATTTGACGCAAAAGGGTTATCGATTAGCTAATAATGGTGCCCAAGGTGACGTTGTCATTGGCTTTGGCCTAGCGCAAGAGTCAGAGCTGAGTGACCAAGCTATCTTGAATCGATTGAATCTTTCGACTGGCGTCCCTTTTTATAACGAAAAGGGTAAAAAAGCAGAAAAAGGGTCGCTATATATCGTATTTTTGCTTCCAAATAGCGCAGTTATACAGTGGCAAGCACTGGCACAATCTGGTATTCAAGGTGGGCTAACTCATTCGCAGCTCGACCAACGTATATCGAGTTTTGTTAATAGGTTATTCAGAGATATACCTAACCGGTAGAGTCATTAGTTGGGTCAATAATATTGACTCAATATTTGAACATAATTCAAGCTATCAATTGAAATTTGTAACTAAAGGTTCATTTGAGTAAAGCAACGTAAAGTTTCGGCGTCTTTTCTCAGTATTTAGCTATACTGAACAAAACGTTAACTCAGGTTTGATCTAATGAAATTGTTCGCTAAATATTCACTTTCCCTTGTTGGTTTATTGGCTGCGAGTAATGCTGTAATGGCAGCACCAACGATTGTTCCTTCTCCTCCTAGCCTAGGCGCAAAGGGCTATGTCTTAATGGATTTCAACTCAGGTGAAGTCCTAGTTGAAAATAATGCGCATACGAAATTGAATCCTGCGAGCTTAACCAAGTTGATGACCAGTTACGTCGCTGGTCAAGAGATGAAGCGTGGTAACATCTCAGCGGACGATAAAGTTAGAATCAGCGAAAACGCGTGGGCCAAGAACTTCCCCGACTCCTCCAAGATGTTCATCGAGGTTAATACCAATGTCGATATGATGGACCTCTACCGTGGCTTGATTATCCAATCGGGCAATGATGCTAGTGTCGCTATTGCTGAACATGTGGCTGGCTCTGAAGGTGCCTTTGTCGACCTAATGAACTCATGGGCGGCGTCTCTTAACCTAGAAAACACACACTTCGCTAATGCTCATGGACTCGATGCTGAGGATCTTTATTCAACGCCTTACGATATTGCGTTGTTAGGTCGTGCCATTATTCGCGATCTACCAGATGTTTACGGTTTATACAGCGAGCGCTCGTTCAGCTATAACGGTATCACTCAGCATAATCGTAATGGTTTGCTGCGTGATAGAAGCATGAATGTTGATGGTATGAAAACGGGCTATACCTCTGGTGCGGGCTACAGCTTGGCGAGTTCTGCAACACAAGGTGAGATGCGCCTGATTGCCGTAGTAATGGGGTCAAGTAGCATTAAAGGCCGTGAATCAGATAGTAAGCAGCTTCTGAGCTACGGTTTTAGATTCTTCGATACACTGAACCCACATCAAAGTGGAGATTTGATCTCAGAAGAGAGGCTATGGTTTGGCGAGCAAGACACACTTAAGCTAGGTGTCGACCAAGATACTTACATCACGCTACCAAAAGCTGATGGCAAAAAGCTATCAGCGTCGGTTGAACTGACTTCTGATCTGAAAGCACCTATCGAAAAAGGCCAAACTTTGGGTGTGGTTCACTACACCGTTGATGGCGAAGATATTAAGACTCAACCATTGGTCGCGTTAGAGTCTGTACAAGAGGGTAGCTTCTTCAAGCGAATTCTTGACCATATCAAGCTGTTCTTTACTAACTTGTTCTAAGCTTTGACTTCGCATTATCCTGCATGAGCAGCTTTGCGAAGTTGGGCAATTAGCTGCTACTTGATGACGAATGGACCTTTTGTACTCTACATCAGAGTGTAAAAGGTCCATTTTTTACTGCATCAACTCTTAGTCGATAGCATATTTTGCGAAGTAGTCTGCAAGGAAATCGATCAAGGCGCGCAAGCGAACAGGAAGGTAGTCACTGGGGTGATAGAGCAGATACATAGGGAGCTTTTGATGGCTCCAAGGCTGTAACACTTCGATCAATTGACCCTGCTGTACCCACTCTTTTCCCATCCAACTTGGCAAGGCACAGATCCCCAGGCCAAGCCTACTCATATTCAGTAACGTTTCTGGACTGTCAGTCGAGAAGCTTTCATTAACTCGAACTTTTGTTTCGGTTCCTTTCGAGTCTTTGAAGTTCCAGTCGCTGGATGGCTTCATCAGCGAATATGTAAGGCATTGATGGTTAATTAAATCCGCTGGTGTCTCAGGCAAACCAAGGCGCTCCACATAATCTGGCGAAGCGTAATAATGAACATGATTTTTAAATAACAGCTTTGCTTTTAAGTTTGAGTCACTGAGCTGAGAGGCTCTAATCGCAAGATCAATCATGTGATCATTTAAATTAACGAAGCTATCGCTGACACACAGATTAATCCTGATCTTTGGGTGTTGAACCATAAACGCCTTGAGTGCGTGAGTGAGGACTTGGTTTGAGAAGGCCGAGGGGGCTGAGATTTTGATTTCTCCCTCAACGGATTGAGCCTCCCGAGTCAACTTAGCTTCGAAACTGCTCATCTCGTCTAATAGTCGCAAACAGTATTGTTGATAGTCTCTTCCAGCCGGGGTTAATGAGATCTTTCGGCTGTTACGCTGAAAAAGGGTGAGCTTTAAGTTGTTCTCTAGCCACGCAATTTTTTTGCTCACAGCACTTTGCGTGGTGTCGAGCTCTTCGGATGCCAACGTAAAGCTGTTGAGTCGAGCGGTAACCACAAACGCCTTAATACAGTCAATTTTATCCATTTTGCATTCCATTTGGGAATCTTAACTATCTAAATATTAGCATTTAACTAGTTGGTTAAGAATGCTCAAATGTCGTCAGTGTTTTAGAAAACAGAAATGAACAAGGTGGGTAGTATCATGAACATAGAGAGTATTGTATTGATCATGTTTTTTATGTTGGCGAGTTCAATTAAGACGTTAGGGTGGCAGAAAAAGGTGTTTGAAACTCAGTTGGCGTTTTTTAAGAGCTATGGTCTAAACAGACAAATCATGTTTCTAGTTGGAGTTTTAGAGTTTGCAGGCGCGATGTCTTTGCTATTGGGTTTGGTTGGATGGGTACCTGAGTTAGTTGTGTCTTTGGGGGCGTTGTTATTGGCTGTAGTTTCAATCGGCGCGATATTCTTTCATTTACGCTTTGACTCATGGCAGGCGGGTGTACCTGCCATGGCGACGCTTTCGTTATCAAGTTATGTTGCTTATCCATTGATTACGCTGCTTCATTAGGAGCAGAATCAATAAGACAAGTCACTGAATTTGTTAGAACTCGCTGGGTACTTCGAATTCGATCCACTCCCCAGTTGTTGGATGCACCAGTTTTAAGTAGCCCGCATGTAAATGGAGGCGGTCGCGTTTATAGCCGTACAGGTCATCGCCCGTAATTGGAGTGCCTAGACCATCAGGGTGAGCACAATGAACACGAAGTTGATGCGTTCGTCCTGTTTTAGGGTAGAGGTGAACCTTGGTCTTGCCGTCACCTCGACGTACCACTTGCCAATGGGTTTCCGCTTTTTTCCCGTATTGATGACAAACCAACTGTCTTGGGCGGTCGGTGATATCGCCTCGTAATGGCAGGCTGATATCCCCCCCTTCACCGTTGATTTCCCCATCAAGTAAGGCGGTATAGCGTTTCTCGACAGTCCGCTCAATAAATTGCTTTTGGATATGACGGTTTGATTCCGCTGTGAGTGCAAGGATCAATAAACCTGAAGTCGACATATCTAGGCGATGTATGATGAGTGGTCCCGTTGCGTCTGGGTATCGCGCTTTAATCCGAGAGTAGACGGAGTCCTCGATAAATTTACCTGGAACAGACAGGAATTCTGCAGGCTTATTTACCACAACAATCTCTTTGTCTTCATAAACAATATCGAAATGCTTACCAACTGCTGGGTTCACGATTAGAGGGTTATCTTCTAACTCGATGCCTTCAAGTTGATGCTCCAGAATTTCGAAACTTCGGCTCTGACAAACTGGGTATAAATTGCCATGCTGACGTATTTCTTGACGCGGTTGACGACCCCACCAGAACTCGGCAAGAGCAAGTGGTTTTAGGTTGTGTTTAAAGGCGAAATTTAGAAGTTTTGGTAGGCAGCAATCACCAGACCCCTCTAGAGCCTCTTTACCGTTCAAAAGTTCCAACAATGATTTGGTCTGATTGTTCGCATTGAGAAAGTGATAATGCGACAAGCGCTGTTCTTCTAGTTGCGTCGAAAGTTCAGAATATTGCTGGCGTTGATCGCGCAGGGTGGTGTCTATTGTATTTATGTTTGATTGCAGCTCAGCGATCGCTTGTTTCCATTGAATTCTCAAAGCCTTGAGATCACGCTTCTCTTGGCTACTCGCTGCCCCTAACTGCTTAAGAAGGTCACTACCTTTAGTAGTGTGCCCAGAAGCATCTGGGATTTCCTGAATTGAAGATTCATAGCTAGCACGAAGAACGTCTCGTTCCGCTTTGTTATTTGCCATTTGTTTTTGGAAGTTGGCAATTTCCGTTGCAGCTTGTTCTTTAGATGATTCGAGTTTGGCATTTAGCTCAGCAAGATTATGGCGTTGTTCGAAATTCTCGATCTGTTTAGCTTGCTCTGTAACTTGGTCGATTAAACTACGGCACTCTAGTTCGTATTGGGTTTTCTCAAAAGCAGAGGGCACAAATTCAATTGAAGAAAGCGGTGCAACAATGCTTTCATCAAGCGCTAACCCTCCATGAGCCGCCAAATAGCCAAGTTCACCTGTAGCTGAGTTTTGCGTAAGCAATACAGCATAGAGCTGACCAAAAGAGTCTGTGTCAACGCCAGCTACTTGTAGACGTGATTGCAAATCGAGCATCGCCAGCTCACACGTTTTATGAGGTGTGTAGTAATAAGGGAACGTAAAACGATTTGGTAGTGTGTAGTGGTCAGCCGGATCTGTAGGCAGTGGCGTGAAGTGCAAAAGACGCTGTGGCATAGGGTGAACTCTTTGACGAACGATAGAGCTCGGTATTGTTGACGAAATGAAGTCAAATGAGAAGCCAAAGCAGCGCTAAAAGGTACTTTGGCTTCGAGGTAGTGGTTAACTAGCCGTGTTTTTGCTCGATCTCATCCGCTTTTTGGAAACTTGGATGAGACTTAAGGCGCTCAGTGTAAGCGACAAGGTTAGGGTAGGCGTGTGATGCACCAAAGTTATCCATCGCTTCGACAATAAATGACATCATAAAGTCTGCACCGGTAAGCGTCTCTCCTACAAGGTAGCTCTTTCCTTCAAGCGATTGCTCTAAGTAAGCCATGATCTTACTGTTTTCGTCTTCAGCATATTGTGCCAAGAAGTTGGTTTCACAGCCGTCTTTTGCTACAAAGATCTTAAGCAGAAGCGGCAGAATACCTGAGCTTTCAGCAAAATGAAGCCACTGATTATATTCGAGGTGCTCTCTAGTCCCTCTTTGTGGTGCAAAACGGCCATTACCGTATGTTTCAATGAGGTAATCCGTAATGGCGCCCGACTCAGTAATGATCATGTCTTGATCTTCGATTACAGGTGATTTGCCGAGAGGGTGAACAGATTTTAATTCAGGTGGCGCGAGAAACGACACGGAATCACGCAAGTATGGCTTGATCTGGTAATCAACGCCCAGCTCTTCAAGTAGCCAGATGATTCGCTTTGAGCGAGACTTGTTTAAGTGGTGTAGAGTAATCATAGTTATTGCCTATTTTGCTTGATTAGTTTTGATGACGAGTTTTCCGAAGTTCTCACCTTTTAGAAGCCCCATAAAGGCTTGAGGCGCATTCTCAAATCCTTCAACCACTTGTTCTTTGTATTGAATCTTGCCTTGTGCTAGCCATTCTGCCATTTGAGTCGCGAACTCGTTGTAACGGTGTGCGTAGTCATCAAAAATAATGAACCCTTGCATCTTAATGCGCTTCACTAGCAGCATTCCCATCAGTGCCGACATGCGATCAGGACCGGCTGGAAGTGATGTTGCGTTGTATTGAGAGATCAGGCCACAAACAGGTATGCGCGCACCTGTGTTTAGCAATGGCATAACCGCATCGAAGACTTTTCCGCCCACATTTTCGAAGTAGACATCAATGCCTTTGTCGCAAGCTGCGGCTAGCTGTTCTGCAAAGTCATCTGCTTTGTGGTCGATACACTCATCAAAACCAAGTACTTCTTTAGCATGGCGACACTTTTCTTCTCCGCCAGCAACACCAATAACTCGGCAGCCTTTAAGCTTACCAATCTGACCCACGGTTGCGCCTACTGGCCCTGTAGCCGCTGCAACTACAAGAGTGTCGCCTTCTTTTGGCTGACCGATATCGAGCAAGCCCATGTAAGCGGTGAAACCTGGCATACCCATGATGCCGAGGGCGAAAGAAGGGTGGCTCGGTTCCATGCCCAGTTTTACTAAGCCTTCACCGTTCGAAACGCCGTAATCTTGCCAACCGGTATATGCCAATACCCATTCGCCAACTTGATAATCTGAATGCTGTGACTGTTCTACTTGGCAGACTGTTGCGCCAACCATCACTTCATCAATCGCTACCGGTTCTGCATAGGATTTTGCGTCATTCATTCGACCACGCATGTACGGATCAAGTGATAGGTAAATAGAACGTAGTAGAACCTCGCCATTTTTAATGCTTGGCACTGCGGTGGTTTCTAGTCGAAAGTTGTCTTGCGTAGGTGCGCCAACGGGGCGAGAGGCGAGCACGATTCTTCTGTTGTTATCAGTCATTGGATATCCTTAATGATCGCTGTTAAATATTAGACCAGTCGTCTAGTTTTGATTTCTAAAAATCCCGCCTTTGTTACTGAGGCGGGAGAGTCGTTGTTATGTTCGTGTCATTTGAGTGACTAAGCTAGTGCGATGATACGTTTTGTCTCGTCAAAAGCACTGTCTAACGTGTCTGGACTTTGGCTCAACTTGCTTAAAAGACTAGCGCCTAACCAGAGCGAGTATAGATTCTTAGCAACTTGTTGGTGGTCCATCGAAGTGATAGAACCTTCTTTAACGCCATTTTCTAAACACGTGGCCATTTGCTGAACCACACTGTCAGCACCTTTTTGCAAAGCGAGTCGCATTGAATCAGAAAGATCGGATACCTCTGCTGAGAGCTTCACAACCAAACATTTGTGAGCGTTGCAAACACCGTTTTGCGTATCACGCCAGCGAGATAGATAATCGAGCAGCCGCTCTGCATGATCACCTTGCCCGTATACCAAGATAGACTCAATTCTTGTTAAGTAACTATCAAAGTAGTGCTCAATCAAGGCCTCACCAAAAGCTTCTTTTGATTTGAAGTAGTGATAAAAAGAGCCTTTTGGAACATCAGCAGCCTTAAGCAGTTGAGATAACCCCACAGCCGTAAAACCCTGATTGACGATAAGCTCGTAGCCGACATCTAAAATGTGTAGGCGTGTGTCGTTTGTTTTCTGATTCATGGCGATACTATAAATAAAATTAGACCAGTCGTCTAGTTGGTTGTTTTTGGTTGACTCTATCTATGATTGGGTCAGAGGCTGACAAAAAATCGGGATGAGGGTTGGTTACTGATTGGCATAAAAAAGCCCTGCATTACTTGGCAGGGCTGTCACTGTTTCGTTAGTAGGTTACTTGATTGATAGTAGCTCTACGTCGAAGATCAGAGTTGCTGAAGGTGGGATTGGACCTGTACCGCCTTTGCCGTAGCCAAGCGTGCTAGGAATAAAAAGGCGAACTTTTTGGCCCTCAACCATGTAAGTTAGACCTTCCTGCCAGCCTTTGATTACTTGCTTAAGTGCAAATGTGATCGGCTCACCACGCTCTACTGAGCTATCGAAAACTGTACCGTCGATCAGAGTGCCGTGGTAATGAACCGTAACTTGGCTGTTCTTCGTTGGGTGTTCTGTACCCGTACCTTCTTCAAGTACTAGGTACTGCAGGCCGCTCTCTGTCGTTACAACGCCCGCTTTTTTACCATTTTCGATAAGGAATTGTTGGCCTTGTTCGAAGTTCTCAGAACCAGCTTTGTGGTTAGTCCAAGTACGGTAAATCATGAAACCAGCCATGATGAATACAATAATTGGAATGACAAATTTAGACATATTGAAACCTATTTATAAAAATAATTTGTTATTGAAAATCAACCATTAAGGCTGAGTCAAAAGGAAGTTGATGGTTTTGCCGATACCTTCCAAGTCTTGATGACCCGCAGTCAGTACTTGGTATTTACCGTTAACTATGAAGGTCGGTACTGAGTTGATCTGACCTTTTACAGAGATCTCTTCGGCTTTTTGCACGTACTCAAACAGTGCAACTTGCTGCTCTTTTTCTAGTTGGTATGGGCTTACTAAACCGCGAGAAGTAAACGCCGTTTCCAGAGCTTGCTGGCGAGCTTCTGGTGTTGCGTCGCCACCCATCTGTACAGCGGCAAATAGGTCTTCCATGAAGGCATGGTCTGGCGTGTCATTCAACTGCATTACGGCAGTGTAAAAGATCATTGCGCTGATTTGAGCGCTTTCATTAAAGGTAACGTGTACCTTACCAATCTTCTGGTTAGTCAGTGATTCGATCTCAGGAATCGCGCTCTCCATAGTGCGGCAGTGGCCACAGTTAAGCGAAAAGATTTCTGTCACTGGAGATAGATCGTATTCGGTTAGCGCAACAGGAAGCGCTTCGTATTGAACGCCGGCTTGCGGCTCATTGCTTTCACTACAACCAGCTAGGGTTACTGCGGCGATAAGAGCAACAAATAATTGGGTAAATGGCTTGAACATATAATTTACTCTAGCGTTAAAAAGTCGGTGAATTCTAACGATTTAGTGGGAATAGGAAAACAATTATAAAGTAATTAAATGCAAACAGGTCGATGTGTTGAGCAGTGAGCAGCCAATTCACTGTTAACTGTGATCTATAACACTTTTTGCTTGGAGCACTCCCGCATGACGGTAGAAGTTATTACTCCCATAGTTTGCTCAAGCCTTATTCAAAAGTATCGTACGTTTGGGCTAAAGTTATAGCAAAGCGGCCGATATAGTGTTTGGTAGAAGTAATACGTTTACGTGGTGGATGAATTAATGAAGTATTTAGCACTGATTTGCAGTTTGGCGTTGGTAGGGTGTGAAGCAACCGACTCGATGGCAATGCTGGGCGGTAATATGTTGGAGACCGCACCACAAACTGACTACGATGTGATGTACCCTGAGTGGGGCGTTGTACAAGAGACACGTGTTGTGACCAATTACCGTCAAGCACAAAACTCTTCACAGAAAACCATCACCACCAATTACGGCGTAGGCATTTCTACCGATGACCCGCTTGAAGTCTTCCTCAGACAAAATCGCATTGATTACGAAGTGCTACCTGGTAATCACGTAATGGTGAAATTGAACCATCACGTGAACTTTAAAACCGGTTCGGCAATTCCGGCTCCTGTGAATGATCACTGGTTAGATACGTTAGGTAGCTATCTTTCACAGCGTTCGGACATCGATATCGTCATTGAAGGGCATACCGATAACACGGGTAACGACCAAATTAACGATCCTCTCTCAGAGCAGCGAGCGAAAGAGGTGAAAGCGAGATTGGAGCGCAATTACGTATCGAGTCAATCTATCTATACGCGTGGCTTCGGTGAATATGTTCCAGCATGTACCAACACGTCTTCTCAGGGCAAAGCGTGTAATCGACGAGTGGAGTTGATGCTGATCGTTGCTAAATAGTCCAACTACCACCACCTACACACAGATATAAAAAATCCCTCAACGACGAGGGATTTTTTGATTCTGGCTTTCAAGAGTAGTTGTTACTTGAAGAACACATGTTACTTGGAGAACAACTGCTACTCGGAGAAAGAGTTAAGCGAAGTTCTTTTCTAGGTATGCAACGATGTCTGAAGATTCGTACATCCATTCCGTTTTTCCGTCTTTCTCAATGCGAAGGCATGGTACTTTCACTCGACCACCACCAGCTTCAAGTTCAGCGCGGTGTTGATCGTTATTTTTCGCATCACGCAGCTCAATTTTTACAGATTGACGCTTCATTGCTCGACGCACTTTTACACAGAACGGACAAGCTTCGAATTGATACAGAGCGTAGCTCTTTGCTTGTTCATCAACTTTAGATTGATCTTCAGCTGAGCGTTTAACGCCACGCGGCGTAAATACAAAGTTAAGTAGCAAAATGATGCGGCCTAGGAACCAACGGATAAACTTCATAATTATCTCTATATTTTCACAATTAGGATTACAATTCGCAGCATTATATACACAAGTCTAGAAAGATGCTCGTAACAATTGTGAAACTCTATTTCGTTCGTTCAATACTGTGCGACTTGGCGACATTAAGACCTAATCGCTTAGCAAGGCGAGTTAAGTTAGCCCTGTCGGTTTTTAGTGTTCTACCGGCTTGAGCCCAGTTGAAGTTCGCTTGTTCGAGAACATCAGTAATGATGGTTCTTTGGAAATCTTCTGTTGCACCGCGCAAACCTTCCGATAGGTCAATTTCAGGCGCTGCCATTGAGCCTTGACCTTGTGTATTGGAAGCGGGTGAATTGAGCGCGAGCTCTTGATCCAGCGGCCCACAATCTTCTTTAGTGATGGTCACTAAACGTTTGTTGGTGCTTCTTGCTAACGCTTTGAGTGCCGAACGGCTGATTACGTGTTCAAGCTCACGTACGTTACCTGGCCAGTTATAACGATTCAGGAATACCAACACATCAGAGCGGAATTTGATCTGATTAATACCCAGCTTGCGTCGAGCTTGCTCTAAGAAGAATCCCGCTAGCAGGCTAGTGTCATCCCCGCGTTCACGAAGCGCTGGCACAGCGATAGGGTAAACACTCAGTCGGTGGTATAAGTCTGCTCTAAAGTTGCCATCTTCGACTTCTTGTTTTAAATCACGGTTAGTTGCAGCAAGTACACGAACATCAATGGTTTGAATGTTGTCTTGGCCGACAGGCTGAATCTCATTATTTTGTAGCGCACGCAACAGTTTACTTTGCGCGGCTAGGGGCAGCTCGCCAATCTCATCTAAGAACAGTGTGCCGCCATCTGCCAAAGCAAACTTACCAGAGCGATTTTTGTCAGCACCAGTAAATGCGCCACGTACATGGCCGAACAGTTCACTTTCAACTAAATTTTCAGGTATAGCCGCGCAGTTTACATAGACCAACGGCTTGCGTTTACGTGCAGATTGATGATGTAACGTTCGAGCAACCAGTTCTTTACCAACACCGGTTTCACCATGGATGAGGATATTAAACTCGGAAGGAGCAACGACTGCGATGTCGTTTTTCAGAGCCATCATGGTGTCGCTTTTACCAATGAGCTCTCCACCTTCGCGTTCCCAAGCTTCTTCATTAAGCTCTTCTAATAGCTGTTTTGACTGTTTAGCTTGGCTTTCTAGTTGAGAGAAGGTAAGAGCCATCTGCATGGTTGAAGCGGCGATGGCTGCCAATACCTCTAAGTTGCGCGCTGGAATGTTAGCGAAAACATCTGGCGTAAGACTATCTAAGGTAAGAACGCCAAGCAGTTTGTCGCCAAAAAGAAGTGGTAGCCCCATACAAGCGTGCATTGGAAGATCGCCATCATGATCGATCAGCAGACCGTCGAACGGGTCAGGCAGCGTGCTATCAGAGTCGAAGCGAACAGGAGTTTTAGAAGCACAAATTGCATCAAAACGTGGGTGCTCTGAAATGATGAAGCGGCGTCCGAAAGTGTCTCGACTGAGACCTTGCATAGCAATAGGTACCAGCGTATCGCCTTGGAGACTCAATAACGCCACACAGTCACAGGTAATCGTCTTACGAATCGCATCAATAAGGCGATTGAAGCGGTCTTGGTCGTTAACACCACTGGCAAGGCCGATGGTCATTTCCATAAGGGTTGATGCGGAGATATCTTGCATGATTCACTCTAACTGCGTGGGTTTATGTACATGATAGAGTCTTAATGACTCAAATAAAAGGTCTTTTTGACATTTTTATAAAGTGTATTTTTGCTCGAAAGCTAGTGATGACGGGAGTTGGGAAAGTTGGCACTGAATGTGCAAAAGAGACATCGAAGGCTAATTATACCAATGATTTATTGATGCATTTTTGATCTCAATCAATCGATGTTTATTAATTGGTTTTTGTGATTTTTTGAAATAAAAACAAGTCAAAATAACTTAGATCTCAGAAAGTCGAACAGTCATTCTTATTTTTTAAAGGTAGTCAAAGTGACACACATGTCACAAGGCTCAGTGTTCGGAGTAAATTCATGCTTAACAATGTACATATCGATATCATCAAGTCTACGATCCCACTACTTGAGAGTGCTGGCCCAGCGTTAACAACACACTTTTATCAACGTATGTTTTCTCACAATCCAGAGTTGAAAGACATTTTCAATATGACTCATCAACAAACTGGACGCCAAGGTGTTGCGCTGTTTGAGGCTATTGCTGCTTATGCAAAGAACATTGAAAATTTAGCGGCGCTGCAAGGTGCTGTTGAACGCATCGCTCAAAAACACACCAGCTTTAATATCCAACCAGAACATTACCAAATTGTTGGCCACCATCTCATTGAAACATTACGTGAGTTAGCCACTGAAGCGTTTACACCAGAAGTTGAAGAGGCGTGGACGGCTGCGTATCTTTTCCTTGCTCAAATTTTTATTGATCGTGAAGGTGAGCTTTACCTACAGCGTAAACTGGCCGTGGGTGGTTGGGAAGCCGCGAGAACCTTTGTTGTAGAGCAAAAGATTGTAGAATCTGATCTGGTTAAGAGCTTTGTATTCAAGCCTAAAGACAATGGTCCAGTATTAGATTACGTACCGGGTCAATACATCGGTATTGAAGTGAAACCTGAAGGTGCGTCGAATAATGAAATTCGTCAGTACTCGCTTTCAGATACACCAAACGGTGAAACTTACCGTATTTCGGTTAAACGTGAAGGTGAGGGCGGTCAGTTCTCAGGTCTCGTTTCAAATCACCTACATAACTCTGTAGAGGTGGGCGATGAAGTGAAGCTTTACGCACCAGCGGGCGACTTCTTCTATCAAGAGCGTCAAAAGCCAGTAACATTGATCTCTGCAGGTGTGGGTGTTACTCCAATGCAATCTATGCTGGAGTACTTAAGCAAACAGCAGAAAAACGAGCCAGTTCTGTACCTTCACGCATGTGAAAAAGTAGAGCAGCATTCATTTACCCAACGTGTGTCTGATATTGTTGCTGATAAAGGTTGGTCAGCAAAAACGTGGTACATGAACAAGCCTTCAACGGACTGCGAAAACGTGTTGGAAGGCCAGATGAACTTATCTCAAGTGAGCGAAGCTGCAGGCTTCGAAGACAGCGATTTTTACATCTGTGGCCCAGTTGGCTTTATGAAGAATATCGTTGAACAGCTGGATGCGCTGAACATCGATCGCTCTCGAGTACACTACGAAGTGTTTGGACCTCACTCTCAGTTTTAGATTGAATCCTAACTTATCGTTACGAGGCCTCACGTTTGTGGGGCCTTTTTTGATCGTGAAGTGGCGGATTAGGCAGTCGCTACTGGAGATCTATTGTGAACTCAGCCATTAGAACGATAACAGTACATTAAGCGAACTTCATAAAGCGGACTTGTTTGAGTTTCAGGTGAGCTCTATTCCATATAATGATATCGATCAGAAGAGCAAAGAAATTATATTTAGGACTAAAATATCCTTATACATCATGCTGTTAATTTGAGGGTGCGGTCTAAGTAAAGCCTCAAAAGATCAACTCTTCTATTGGTGTGCTTTACAATACTCTATATGTAAGCGCATGTAATTGCCGAGATATTGCGCAATTCATAGAGTTTTAACTCTAATTTTGCGTAAGTTGTGTCCTTTTCTATTTTTTATTTCTTCAAATAAAGTTTTAGTAAATACAGGTTTGCCTAAATAGCCAATCAATTCGGTAAATCAATTGATCTGGGTAAGTTTATGTAAGAGATGTATCCTTTGTGACGCTAATTCAATCCTCTCTATGTGTCACTAGTTGCACCTTTTTGGCTGCCGTATACTGTTTTTGCCACATAAAATGAATATTGGACACATATTCATTCAAAACAACTCAATAAGTGGTTCGAATTAAAATTAGTAAATTTGCTTGCAAATAAGTAAAAATGAGACAGAAAATGATCACTTATAACCAAGATGAACAGGTTCTTGAAATACAGATACTGGGATACAAAATACAGAGCGTTTACCAAGAAATCAAAACCGAAGAGGGGGTAATTCACGGCTACGAAGCTCTTTGTCGAGCAACGAAAAATGGTGAGGGTGTCAGTCCTAAAAAGCTATTTAATTTTCTAGAGAAGCTGGATGATGACCTCGAGTTTAAAGTTAAATTTGCAATCAATGTAATGCACATTCGAGGCTTCATTGAGTCGGAGATATACAACGAAGAAACCAAACTGTTTTTAAACTTTAGCCCATGTTTCTTTAGAGCTTTGTCTAAGCAAGACAGTTTAATCAATGATTGCGTTAAGCATATTCTGACAACAGGTATCAAACTAGAGCAGATCGTAGTTGAGATAGTTGAGGATTATTGCCCAATCGATGAGATTACTAACTTTTACGATGGTATTAATAAAATCCGCTCTCAGGGCGTGTCACTTGCAGTTGATGACTTTGGTACGGGGTGGTCCGGTTTCTCAAGGGTTGCAGCGATCAGTCCGGACTATATCAAAGTAAGCAGAGAACTGTTGGTGGCGAGCCAGGTTGGGTTAACGGAAGAATTAGAAGAGCTGAAAGTGATTTGCGGATTAAAAAACACGATGCTGATTTATGAGGGCATTGAGTGTATTGAGCAGCTGGAATTGGCAAAGGCATACGGCTCCAATTTGTATCAAGGGTACTACTTATCTTTTCCACGTAAGCACCCATTTCAGCGCACGGTTAATCACAAAGCAAAAATCGAAAAAACGATAAAAACCAACGCATTTACTAGCATCCACCTGAAATGCTAACTACCGATTAAAATCAATTAGCATTTGAACAACAAACACAACACATACACCTAGGCACATGGATGTGCCACTCTCTTCTCTCTTAGCGCTTCTAGTCTTTTCTTATTAGTTACTTAAAAAAGATGGTCGTAAGTTCGAGACGTGATTATCCCGCAATACAATGGCTTATTTCGCTTTTTTCATGAGTTGCCTGGGATTGAACAATTCTGGCCAGTACATTTTTACGTAACCTCCTGCAACCCAAATGACTAAAATGGTTGCAATGGTGAGTTCGAAGAAACCAAATTTATGTAACCAGTACCACTGTGGATACTCGGCCCCGAAAAAGGTCGTTAATCGATGCATAGCGATCGCACTGATCACTGATGGAAAGGTTACCGCCGCGATGGAAGGCTGAAACTTCAATCTCATCAAGCGGATGTAACACAGGTAGATTAGCAGCGTCATGGTAATGGCGATACCCGCTAAAGCGCCTGTAAGAATTGGATCTGGGTGGTCGAAATTAACTAAGTAAGCCGCTAGTGACAAGTTCACCGGCGCTGCCATGATTGCCAGTGTAGGTCTTGCTCTACGAGGCAAGTTCCCCTCAAACACCAAACGATACAGCACTACTGGAAGTAAGAAGAAGTAGATACCGATACAGGTCGCTGCGAGTGTTTCTGAAAATACCGTGTGCCCAAATTGTGTACCCGCTAACGAGCTACTGATCAAACCTACTGGATACAAGAACCAGCTTGGAACGATGTTTGACATTTTAAAGTTGATGATCTGAAAACTAAAGAACAACACCATCATAGTAAAGTGAAGCAATAGGGCACAGAACCAGATAGGGTAGGCGATGATCGGTAATATCTCGGCTAGGTAGTCACACAAGATCAACAGCGCCATGCTCATAGGGGCCATCAAGCTTCCACTTAACGGGTGGCGAATGTCGTTGATGAAGGTATTAAAACTTGTGAGATAACGAAGTAAAACAGGGACTAACAGTAGTGCGCCAACTGAAGCGAGGTAGGGACGAACGATTTCACCAATCCCCGGAATATATAGAGCCCATGCTTGTCCTAGCCCAATAACGCCAAGTGCTAACGACGCCTGAGACGGCGGCACATTTTTTACTTGGGTTAATCTTCTCCAGTTCAACGACTTGTTCCACCTTAAGTTACATATTAAATATTAGACTTATTGCTCTAGTTAGAGCGTATAGTTGTGCTCTCAATAGATGTTAAGAGGGCTCAACTAATTTTGAGTGGATGATATCAAGATTAACGTTTGCTTTTTTGATTTTGATGCGAAATCGGGACACTAAGCACGTTGAATGTGTGCTTTTGTTTCATGAGTCTTTTGTTACTAACGTACTTCCTCTTGTTGCGGAAGATCTTGTTGTCTTAATTTCTCATTTTTTAATGTGCGGTTCAGTAGTTGGCTGTAAATTGGCTGGCCGCCCAACACCTGAGCAATGATTACGGCGCCTAGGCAAGTGATGATCAACGGTAATATCAGATAGTAGTTATTGGTCATTTCGATAACCAATAAAATCCCTGTTATCGGGGCGCGTACAGTTGCTGCAAATAGTGCCCCCATACCTGCAATCGCAAACATGCCCGGATCGATATTGAGTTCAGGAAAGAGGGCCGAAGCGATAAGTCCAAATGCGTAACCAAAGAGTGTGCCAAGTGCAAGCATCGGGGCAAAGATACCGCCCGGTGCACCAGAGCCGAAACAGAGTAGGGTGGTAAGCACACGTCCCAAGAAGATAAGTAACAGCACGTTGGTACTGTAATCACCATGGGTGACATTAGGGATAATACCAATACCACCGCCAGTTAGCTCTGGAATATAGAGAAGCAATAAGCCAAAACAACCGCCAAGCAGAGTACCCGTCATTAAGTAGCGTTTGCGGTCGTTTTTGTGTATTGCGACAAACATGTCTTGTGAAAGGGTGATCAGCTTATTGAAAATTACGCCAAAAATCCCGAACAGCACGCCTAGTAACAGGAATAGCCATAATGCACTTAGCTCAGGTGGTTGATATTGGGGCATGGTGATAACAGCCGACTGCCCGTTGATAGAGCGAAACACGATGTTGGCTGAAACCGCAGAAATGATCACGGCCTTGATAGAAATGAGTGAGTAACGAAACTGCGGTCGCATCTCTTCAACAACGAACATGATCCCAGCTAAGGGTGCATTGAATGCAGCGGCTAAACCACCTGCGGCACCAGAAGCAAGCAAAGAGTGGCGGCTGTCGTCATCTTTTACACGAAAGATATCAGTGACCATACGACCGATGCTGCCACCCATTTGTACTGTAGGACCTTCACGACCTAACACCATGCCTGAACCAAGAGCGCCCATACCACCAAAGAACTTGACTGGAAGCACTCGCCACCAACGCACAGGACGCATGCCGTCCATTGCTCCTTCAATTTCAGGAATACCGGATCCTGCGGCTTCTGGGGCAAAACGGTGGACAAGAAAATAGCCAATGAAAGCAAAGGCTGCACTAATAAGAAATGCGGCTAGCCAAAGCGGTAGATAGCTTCCAATTTCATCTTTTAGCCAATCAGTACGAGTTTCTGTGATGAAATGAACCGCAACTTCAAAATAGGTACCAACTAAACCCGCAAGAATACCGACAATACAAGAGAGAACTAAAACAGATGCCGGGGTTTTGTCTCTGGAGAGAAATTGGTTGATAGCATCCCTTGGCATTTTCGCTAAAAAGGATTGCTTTATTTTCTCTCTGTTAGTCATTGAAACTGGGTTCCTGAGTTGGTGCGGTGGGATTGTCGTAAATTATACGCCTCCGTTACTTATCCTATAGCAACAAAGATGCAAAGTTGAATTCCATTTATGAAAGTAGCGTGCGACATAAATAAGAACTATAGCCAATACTGTGGAATCGTCGTCACAAATTTGGTCGAATCTATAGTGGCGACTTGAATTACTGCAAAAATGAACCATAGTTAAATTGTAAAGCAACATAACGAACCGCAAGGAGATGTGAGGTTTTACACACAATTTGGATGGATTCAAAAAAAGAAATTTTCTAGTTCCTCGTTAAATGTTCAGGTCGATGACAAGACTTCCTGATTCGCGAACTCACGATTGAGTAACGAGGGTAAGGCGCGCTACCGAAGTGCGCCTTTAGTCTGTTTGGGCTAGCATAAATTTTGAACTCCAACCCACGTCATTGCATCCAGATTTGAAACTCTTGTAATACGCTTCCCTAAATCTACTTTTATTCCTTTCTAGTCGTCATAAATCCGATGCGGACAAACCTTTGATATTCGGTATATACTCCTAAAAAAAGGAGAATGGACTATGACGAACAGAGTTCCTACCAATATTATTACTGGCTTTCTCGGGGTGGGTAAAACGACCGCGATTTTAAACTTGCTGAAGAACAAACCAGAGAACGAAAACTGGGCGGTATTGGTTAACGAATTTGGCGAAATCGGTATCGATGGCGCACTGATGACTGATCAGGGTGCGTTGATCAAAGAGGTCCCTGGTGGATGTATGTGTTGTACGGCAGGTGTTCCTATGTCTGTTGGAATTAATGCATTACTTCGTCAAAAGCCAGATCGCCTCCTAATTGAGCCAACTGGCCTGGGTCACCCTAAACAAGTTATTGCCACATTAACTTCTGAACAATACACACCTTATGTTGACCTAAAGGCGACATTAGGTTTGGTTGACCCGCGTTATCTTTCAGATGAAAAGTACACATCGAATCAAAACTTTAACGACCAGTTAGACAGTGCAGATGTGATTATTGGCACTAAAGTGGACCTTGTTCACTCTGAAGATATCGATACCTTTAATGACTGGGTAACGAATCAATCTCCGGCCAAGGTATTCCATAAACTGATCCATGATGGCGAAGTGCCGCTTGAAGTGTTAGACATCGAACGTGTTCGAGGTGGTGCATCGTTTGGAATTGAAGCACATCATCATGAACATGCTGAACAAGAGCCTCAGTTTGAGCTTCCACCGGGTGAAGATTTCATTCGCAAAGAGAACAAAGGGCAGGGCTACTTTAGCTGCGGTTGGTTGTTTGGTGCTGAGCACAAATTTGATTTCGACCAGCTGTTTTCTATGCTCTCGGCACTGCAAGCTGAAAGGGTAAAAGCGGTAGTCAATACAGATCAAGGCTGTTTCGCATTTAATGTGGCTAACCAAGTGGTATCGGTTAATGAAATCAGCTTAGATGGCTTTGAATCTCGCCTTGAAGTGATTGATTCGCAACTCATGCCGTGGGCAGACCTTGAACAGGTATTGCTCAAACTTTGTGGCCTGAAGTAGTAAAAGATGGCACTTGTTGGGCTCCAAGCTCAATAAGTGTCAATTAGAGTGATAAAATTTGCGTTATATCACGATAAATGTGAGATAAATCACTCTAATTACTTTATAGTGCTCGGCTGAAATAAAAATGTAGGCTGTCTGCTTAAGGAACTCGTAACAATGTCATTTTCCTCTCAAGGTTTTGCTCCTGAACTCGTAAAAGCGCTGACTGAGTGTGGTTATGAAAAACTCACACCTATTCAACAAAAAGCGATCCCAATGGCGCGTAAAGGCCATGATATTTTTGCTACGGCACAAACGGGTACGGGCAAAACAGCTGCGTTTTCATTACCTGTCATTCAGCATTTGTTGAACAGCGGCAACAAAGCATCACGCGGTACAGCTCGCGCTTTGATCCTTGCGCCAACACGTGAACTGGTTGCTCAAATCGCACAGAACATCAAAGATTACGTTAAGTACACAGAGCTGAGCGTAGCGGCGGTTTATGGCGGTAACAAGATGTCATCACAGGTTCGCCAGTTAGATCTGGGTGTGGATATTCTTGTTGCAACTCCGGGTCGTCTTGAAGAGCACCTAGAAGAGGGTAATGTCTCTATCTCTAACCTTGAGTTCCTAGTTTTTGATGAAGCAGACCGTATTCTAGATATGGGTTTCATCAATGCGGTTCGCAAGATCATGATGGATGTTGAAACATCACCTCAAATTATGATGTTCTCAGCGACAACATCAACTCAGTTAAACCAGCTATCTGTGGATATTCTGCGTAAGCCAAAGCGCATTAGCGTAGAGCGTGAAAACTCAACAGCTGCGACGGTTGGTCACGTGGTTTACCCTGTAGACCAAGAGCGTAAAACTGAATTGCTTTCTGAGCTGATTGGCCGTAAAAACTGGCGCCAAGTACTTGTGTTTGTGAACTACAAAGAGACAGCAAACGAAGTCGTTAAAGAGCTTAAGCTTGACGGTATTAAAGCTGTGTTGTGTCACGGTGATAAAGCACAGAGTGCTCGTCGTCGTGCGCTGGATGATTTCAAAGAAGGTAAAGCTCGTGTAATGGTAGCAACAGACGTTGCAGCTCGTGGTCTAGATATCGAAGACTTACCACACGTAATCAACTACGACATGCCATTCCTAGCAGAAGACTACGTTCACCGAATTGGTCGTACTGGCCGTGCAGGTAAACAAGGTCACGCTGTTTCTTTTGTTAACCGTGAAGAAGAGCTGACGGTTGTACAAGTAGAGAAACTGATTCAACAACGCATTCGTCGCGTAGAGCAACCTGGTTACGAGCCTAAAAAGCGCGATGCTTACATTGAGAAGCTAAACACCAAATCGGCTTATAAGAACCGCCAAGGTCGCAAGAACAATGCGAACGAAGAAAAGCCAGACCAAGCGAATGCTGAGCGTCGTCTAGCAATGATGAAGCGCATCAAGAACCGTCGCAAGTAAGCTACGGTTAATGATAGAAAGAGCCACAGTGATGTGGCTCTTTTACGTTTCAACAGTGGCCTTGTTTATAAATGAGCTCGGCATATATTTAATGACCACTCAGCATCTGCCGCCCCGATGTCTTCAATAGCCACCACTTTCAACGTGCTGTTTCTAAATCGGAAATAGTTAGTTTTACGTAGTAACAAAGCAATAAGGTAACAATATGGATAGTGCGCTACTTTTGGCTTTCATCCCCACATTTTTCTTTGTCTCAATTACTCCTGGGATGTGTATGACCTTAGCGCTTACGCTCGGTATGAGTATTGGTTATCGTCGTACTCTATGGATGATGGCTGGCGAACTGGTTGGCGTGGGTGTTGTTTCGGTAGCAGCGGTACTGGGTATTGCTTCGATTATGCTTAACTATCCATGGTTATTTACTGGCTTTAAGTTCGTTGGTGCAGCGTATCTGTTTTACCTTGGCGTTCAAATGTGGCGCTCGAAAGGTAAACTGGCGATCAGCACTGATAATCAAAACCAAGCAACAGGTAACGATTGGGACCTGGTGGTTCAGGGCTTCGTTACGGCCATCGCGAATCCCAAAGGTTGGGCGTTCATGATTTCTCTGTTGCCACCGTTTATCAATAGCTCTAAGGCGTTAGTGCCTCAGCTGTCTATCTTAGTTTCTATTATCTTGGTTTCGGAATTTGTTTGCATGACGTTATATGCAACGGGCGGAAAAAGCCTAAAACACCTACTGGGACAAGCAGATAATGTTCGCTTGATGAACCGTATTGCTGGCACTTTGATGATGGGTGTTGGTGTATGGTTGTTTGTGAGTTAATTTTGATTGACAAGAACGGGTAGAGCTCCCCGACTCAGTCGTTCCTCCTTCTCTAGGATGACGAGCAATAGCAATGTGAAAGCTCGGACTCTTACTTGAACCTTAGATTGAATAGAATATAAAAAGAGCGATAGGGTATTTGGCCTTATCGCTCTTTTTGGTTTTCGCTAGCTAGACAACCGTAGGTAACTGAGCTTCGCTAGTATTGTGTATCTAAACCGCGATTTCACCACCGTCTTCACGACGGATAACCACAGTTGCAGCTCTTGGGCGAACCTTGCCTTTTGTCTCAGCGGTTGCATCGTCAGACATTGGCCAGTTTGCCGGGTGCTGAATGTTTACAAACAGTGACTTGTAATCAGGGCTAATGGTAAAGCCTGTTACTTCACAGCCATTTGGACCAACAAAGAAACGCTTCAATTGGCTTTGGTTTTCCGCACTGATAACGGCATGGTCACCATTGTCATCTGTTAGCTGAGACGGAACAACAGCCAACATTTGATCATTAGTGTATTGGGTTACTTCATCAGCACCGTTATCCGTTTGGATCCAAAGAATGCCACGGCCATCAAAGGCTAAGCCATCTGGGCTCGCGAATTGGTTGATGTCGTTGAGGCCAGAGCGGTTGATCTTTGGATCCGAAACCGCTGGTGAACCGAACACAAAGATATCCCATTGGAACGCATCAGCTGTTTTGCCTTCATCCCAACGGATCACATGGCCAAATTTGTTGTTAATGCGTGGGTTTGCTGAGTTCGCTTCTTTACGCTTAGTGTTGTTGGTTAGCGTTAGGTAAGCCGTGCCAGTCATTGGGTCAACTGCACACCATTCAGGGCGATCCATCGGAGTTGCACCAACAAGGTCAGCGGCGCCAGCAGTATTTACAATCAGCTCAGCTTGAGAGTTGAATGTGTCAGACAGTTTGCCACCTTTTGCAGCCATGCTGTCTAGTGTTAGTGGAAGCCAAGAGCCAGTGCCATCTTCATTGAATCGAGCCACATAGAGTGTGCCTTTGTCCATGTATTTGTCGCCAGCAACGAGGCGGTTTTCTGGCTTCGCATCTTTTGGATCCCACTTCGCGTCAGAAACGAACTTGTAAAGATATTCGAAGCGAGAATCATGACCAGAGTAGAATACAACTGGTTGACCTTCGGTCACTTTGCCAAACGTACAGCCTTCGTGACGGAAACAACCTAGTGCAGTACGCTTCTTCGCACGTGAATTAGCAGTATATGGGTCGATTTCAACGATGTAGCCGTGCCCATGTGCCTCATTACGGTAGTCATCTTTTGCTGACTTGCCATTAGGAGTTACATCAAAGCGTGCGAACTCATCTAGTCGCTCTTCAGCACTGCCAGCTAGTGTATCCCAGCCGTAACGTGTTTTATCTGTTGCAATACCGATACGCTCTTGCGCTGTGGTCGATTGACCTTTGTTAACAAAGTAGCCTGGCCAGTTTTCCTCACATGTTAGATATGTGCCCCAAGGGGTGTAGCCATTACCACAGTTATTTAGTGTTCCACGAGCTTGGCTGCCGTCGGGAGAGTATTTAGTTTTCACTAACTCTGTGTGGGCAACAGGGCCTGAAAGATCCATTGTTGTCGCACCTGTGTAGCGGCGGTTTAGTGGATCGTTGTCTACCATAGCCCATTGATTGCCATCTAGCTTAACGCGAACGACACTCACACCATGTGCGTTGATCTCTTTACGCACTTCATCAATGCTGGTGCGAGCGCCATCTTGGTATGTTGGGCCATTAGGGTGCAGTGCTTTCTGGTCGATGTATTCGTGGTTGATAACCAGTAGGCCATCGTTGTTGTTGCCGTCTAGCGGGAAGAAGTGCATGCCATCGTGGTGCATGCCGAGTGCGTTTGCTTGGTCGTCGCCAGTGTTTTTACCATCTTCACGCCATGCATTACCTTGCGCGTTTAATGGTGTTCCCCATGGTACAAGCACCTGTGCTACGTAACCTTTAGGTACAACGACACTGTCGGTTAGAGACCCTTTTACAGATTCAAAAGCAAGCTGTGCGCTGCTCTTTGCTGATGATGCGTGAGATGCCGCTGCAGCCGGTGCACTATGACCTGCTAAGCCGAAAGCACCAAATGCCGTCATTGCACTGATACCTAAACCGCCTTTGAGAATGCTGCGACGAGATAGGCTCGCTTCTAGCACTTCTTCAAAGGGTTTGTTATCACTATTATTAAAGCGACGGCTATCGAATGTTTCCTTGCTCATGAACTTACTTCCTATTGCGGTTGAGATGGTTATTAGAGTAATAGTTTCAATACGAGGCTAATCCTGATGGAAGTAAGTGACATATTTTTATAAATTATATTAAGGTTTTGTTGCTGCAGCATGATTCTTACGCTTTTGGGCTCAATGCCTTATAAATCTCTTTGGAATTGATAGGCAACTGTGTATAAATGCTTATATCCCCATGAGAAATGGGCGACACAATCAAGAGAGAATGCTATGAAATTAGATAAAATCGAAAACAAGAACCGTCGTCTACGTAAAAAGCTATACCTAGGTGAATTCGCCATTTTGGGTTTTGAAGTGAGCTGCACAACATCGATTACTGATTTTGACCAGTACGATGTATTCATCGATGAGTTCATTGATTTTATCGATGGTATCGGTTTGTGCTTTGGTGGCGGTGGCCTTGAGCTGTTTGAAGGTTTTGTGTGCGCAACGGAGCGCTACCGTTCAGTAACAGAAGCAGAACAGTTGCAAGTAGCACAATGGCTTGAAGCTCGTGCAGAGGTAAGCAAAGTTGAAGTGAGCGAACTAGTAGACGCGAACTACCTATAACCTCATACTGCTTTAAACATCCAGTAGAATGTCTAAGCAAATCAGATCAATCAAGGCCCAGTGTTCACCCACTGGGCTTTTTTCTACGCGTTTGTTCAGACACTGTATCCTGAGTGAGAGAAAACCAAGAAACTTGTGAGACTTTTATGAGAATTGAATGAAGTCGCTGATAGATCTCATTGCCATCCTATTTATCAACACCTTGGTCGACGACCATTTTTGATAAAGGCATAACTCGCTCAATGAGTGAAACTAGGATGGAATCATTATGAACAAGCAAAAAGTTTTCGGACTCACATTTTCTGCGCTGGCATTGTCTATGTCGGTTTCAACACTTAACGCGGCTGAGTTGGATATCTCTATTACCAATGCGACGAAAGGTATCTACTTCACACCGATTCTAGTCGCTGCTCATGACTCAAGTTTATTCATGTTTAGAACTGGTGAAACGGCCAGTAATGAATTGGAAGCTATGGCTGAAGGTGGCGATATTTCAGGCCTGTCGAGTGTTATCACCAACGCTGGTGGTGTCGTATCGGAAAACCCAGCTAGCGGTATCCTAAACCCTGGAGTAACAACGTCACTGACTATTGATACTGGTGACCTGAAATATCTATCTTTAAGTGCAATGCTCCTTCCAACCAACGATGGCTTTGTTGGTTTAGATAGTTGGAAAATTCCAGAGCAAGCCGGTACCTACAAAGTTTCACTCAATGGCTATGATGCTGGTACAGAAGCGAATGATGAACTTGCCGGAAGCATGCCAAACCCTCCATTCATTACATTCGGTAGTGGCGGTACGGGTGTAGAGACATCGGTGTCAAACAATAAAGTCCATATTCATCCGGGTAACATTGGTGATGACAATGCGACTGGTGGGATAAGTGATCTCGATAACAGCAGCCATCGTTGGTTAAACCCGGTTGCGACGATCACAATTGAAGTGAAATAGGGGGCAGTTATGAAATTACGTATTTTAGCCATTGCTGCTTCTGTGGGGGTGCTCGCAGGTTGTCCAAGCGATGACAATGATCACTATTATCGCTACAACGTGACAGTAACAAATTTGACGCCAAGTCAACCAATGTCGCCGCTAGCTGTATTAAGCCACAATGGTAACTTTGAGCTGTTTGCTATTGGGTCAAGCGCGTCAACTGAACTCGAATATTTAGCGGAAGGCGGAAGTAACTCTCAGCTAATTGATCTGATGAACAGTGATAGCAATGTTTATCAGGGTGTGTCAGGTAATGGCTTGATTCTACCGGGAGAGGGTGACACCGTCACATTGACCCTTAACTATAAACAAGCTAAGTATCTCTCATTAGCCTCTATGCTAGTGAATACCAATGACGCGTTTATCGGTGAATCAGGTATCAATATCAAAACCCTGTCTGTCGGTGAGACCTTTACCATGAATATGGATGTGTGGGATTCAGGTACTGAGGCAAACAGCGAAACCGCAGCGACAATTCCTGGACCAGCAGGTGGCGGTGAAGGGTTTAATGCTGCTCGCGATGATACAGATGCAGTTTCATTTCACTCTGGTGTGATAAGCCAAGATGATGGTTTAACAGCATCGACGTTGAGCGCATCGCATCGTTTCTTAAACCCCGGCGCTCGTCTGTCTATTACTCGAATAGAGTAGATATTAGCCAATTGAATGAAATAATTCTTTCCATGTTCCGGTCGAATAGAAATGGACGCTACTGGAACATGGTTGAATTATGGAATCGACAGCAAACAAAATGACAGCGCAGATACTACTGGTTGAAGATGATAACGATCTCGCCGAATTAGTGACCATGCACTTGCGCTTTCAGGGTCAAGAAGTGTGCAGAGTCGCCAGTATTGGAGAGGCGACGTCTGCCTATCAAGAAAACGATTTTGATCTAGTCGTACTTGATCGCGGTCTACCAGATGGAGATGGCGTAGAGTTTTGTCGCTCTGTGAGAAAAGAGAAAGATTGGACGCCAATGCTGATGTTGACCGCTCGTGATAGTGAGATGGACAAAGTCTCAGGTTTAGAAGCCGGCTTAGATGACTATATTACCAAGCCGTTTAGTGTTTTAGAGTTTCAAGCTCGAGTACGCAATGTGCTCCGAAGAATCAGTCATGGAGACCTTCCAGCTCAACCAACCTCTCAACAAAAACATACGATGTCTTTTGGCCCACTGGTTATTGATACTGAGCTTCATCAAGTCGTGTTAGACGGAAGAGAGGTCTCTTTGACGGCTATGGAGTTTTCCTTGCTGTCATTTTTAGCTACCAAGCCTGGGCGCGTGTATAGCAAAGATCAGCTTCTAGACCATGTTTGGAACACTCACCATGCCGGATACCATCACACTGTGTGTAGCACCGTAAATCGTCTACGCAGTAAGTTGGTTACTCAAGACGGAGAACAAAACTATATCCAGACGGTGTGGGGTGTTGGATATAAGTTTCATGCTAAGCACTGATTCGTTTAAGCAAAAATTGGATAGGGCAGATGGAGGTTGAGTTATGAGCTTCAAGTCTCGATTGATGGCATTCACTAGTATTTGGTTTTTGCTGGCGAGTGTGGCAATTGGTTTTACATATCATTGGCAAAAACAGACGATCGAGCAGAGAACCAAGCAGAGCTTACACAAGGACTTGGCGCGCCATATGCGTGATGACAATCCTCTTATGGTCGGGACTGATTATAACCCTGTCGCGCTTAAGAGCATTTTCCATACCTTAATGTTGATTGGCCCTGACTTTGAGATCTATTTTCTCGATGCTCAAGGTAAGATCACCACTCATGCGGCTCCTGAAGGCACAGAGATGATGGAGTACGTTGATTTAGAACCCATCCAACGTTTTCTCGCCAACGAAGCATATCCAATCTTAGGGGAAGACCCTCGTACGCCGACAGACCCTAAAGTGTTCTCTGTTGCAGCTATTCAAGAGTTAGGCTCAACAGTGGGCTATCTATATGTGTTGATTGGTAGTAATCGCCACGCTGTGATTGCTGATGCCCAAGTTGATTCCTCGTACATTGCACTCGCAGCTTTGGTATTGATATCGATTTTAGGTTTTGCGGTCGGCGCTTATATGCTGGTGAAACGAAGCTTGCTCAACCCTATTGAGGAAGTGACAGATAAATTGCAGCAGCAAGCTGAGCATGACTTTAGGTTAGAGCCTGATTTCACCAAGCAGGTGCCTGAATTAGTGCCTGTGGCGAGGTCTTACGAATTGATGGCCAAACATATACAGCAGCAGTTTCTGCACCTTGAATATCAATCCTCACAACGTCGCCAAACATTGATCCAATTAAGTCATGATCTAAAAACACCACTGTCTAGCGTGTTAGGTTACTTAGAAACGTGGCAGCTACAGAATCCACAATCTGATCCACTGATTGATGTTGCGTATCGAAATAGCAACAAATTATTCGAGCAACTTAACTCGCTGCTAGACACGGCGAAACAAGAGAAAGAGCTGCCGACCTATGAATACCGAACGATTGATTTCAATCGTTTACTGACGCTGTGTGAGGAAACATTTAAGAATCAGCTCGATGCCAAACATATTAAGCTCAATGTGAGAATCGATAGTGCTGTATCGATCGTCGGGGAACAGAAATTGATCGAGCGATTGATGTTTAATTTGATGGAGAATGCAATTCGTCACGCTCCACACGATGGTGAGTTAAGCATTGTTGTCGAGCAAGGTACGCAAGATAAGCGAACAAGAGTAACCATTCAAAATGAGGTCGACAGCCTCGCTGCTAAAGGCTCGCTCGGTATAGGGACTCGCATCGTACAATCGATTTTGATGCTTCATCACAGTGTTCTAGAAACAACAAAGGCAGATAATACCTTTAAACAAAGTTTTTATCTGCCTTCTGCAAATGTCCTTGGGTCTTAGAGAGGGGAGCCAGGCTCACTCCAACAAGGTGTTATTGTTCGCCGTTCTGCTCGTTCACTTTTGCGTAGAAGTGAAGAAGTTCGGTGAGCTCTTTTACCCAACCGAATGCATCTTTCGGTGCATTCTTCAAAATAGATTCTACTTTTTCACAGTGAACCTCAATCGCGATCGCTTCTTCCAAATTGAATGAGATCGAATAGAAGTGCCAAAGCAGAAGACGAGTCATACGATCAATATTCTGCTGAGCGTTCTCTGATTCAGAAAATGCCAAATTGACTTCACCTAACGCGATCGCCGTCATTCGCAGCATCGCGTCAAATTTAGCTGACTGCATGCGCTCTTCGCTGGTCACCTCTTCTTGCTCGAAGGTAAACAGTTCATTCATCGCATCTTCTGGAACCAGACGATGGATCATTCTTAGACTGAACTCTTCAAGCTCATGACGTGGCATGGTGATCAGGCAGTTAAGTGTGTAATCGCGTTGCATGACATTCTCTCTTTAGAAAAAGGTGCGCCAGTGTAAATGAGAAACAGCATGATAAAAAGTGAATTATCACTGTATCTTCTTTTATGCGTGACGCTTTGGTGGCTCGTAATCGAGTGACGCATCCTTTTTAAGAAAGATGTTACTTGCGAGTAGGCTGCCACTGCAGATGAATGCTAGCGAGACCCAACTACTTACACTTGGTACTTCGTGGAAGATTGGTATAGCCAATAGAGTCGCGATAACAGGCGTTGAACTGCCAAAAGCTGCAGAGCGTTCAGCGCCAAGTGTCTGTACCGCATATAAGTAAGTAGCTGCCGCAATAATCCCAGCTCCCACCCCCTGAATCGCACTGTGCGTAAGTAATTCGTTGACTGGCCATTGGGGCATCGATTGTTCATATAGGTAGCTGGGAAGCACTCCTGCGACGATTAAAGCTATTAATAGGATACTCGACATCAAACTGACCAAGCCCGCAACGACAAGGGCATTCAGATTCGCAACTCGCGCTGAAATTGTAAATATCGCCCACATCAAACTGGCAAACAGAAATAGCAATTGGCCAAATGTCTCAGAGCCAATTAATGAGTCACTGGTGTGCTCTTCATGCATAGATAAGCCAGTAAACAAAAAGATAACAATACCGATGATTACAAGTGCGAAGCCGATAACGCGATGATGGCTGAGTGGTTGCTTGAAAAAGAACACTGCGATCATGGTAACGAACAGTGGCAACGTCCCCGGTACGAGCGCACTGCCTTGAGCAACAGGCACATACTGCATCGCTGAACTCGTAACCAGTAAGTAGGGCAGTCCGCAACCGATGAACATACCTATCAAGTAGATTTTAGGTACTGATGCAATCGCGTGACGAGCTTTGTATACCAGAGGAAAAAGAACGAGTGACGGGATGAGAAATCGAGTCAACGCGATATCTGAGGGAGCTAATACCGAGTTGGCTCCTCCCTTTAAAGATAAAAAGAAACTAGCCCAAATCATTAAAGTGACGGCAATTGAGGTGTACCCGAGCAACATTGTATTTTCCTATCCTTGGTTGATAGACATATTATGAAGCACGTGGAAAGGTGAAAATTGGCAATATTTACTTTGAATTAATGATTACTTAACTGATATCGTTACTTATTAGTAATTATTTGATGATTTAAACCAATATGGGAGTCTGTACGATGGATCGTATCGATAAACACTTGTTAGAACTATTGCAGAGAGATGGTCGCTTAACAATTGCAGAGCTAGCGGATCTCGTGGGGTTGTCTCCGTCTCCTTGTGCCAGAAGAATCAAGCGCCTAGAGCAGAATGGCATTATTGATAGCTATCGAGTGAGCCTGTCCCGCAGTCATGTTGGCATTGCAATGAGTGTGTTTGTGGAGGTGAGCCTGAGTAATCACCAAGAGAAATCTATCAATGAATTTGAACATGCCATTGTTGAGATGGAAGAGGTGATCAGTTGCCATGTTGTATCTGGAGCGTATGACTATTTATTGGAAGTGGTTAGTGAAAACCTAAACGCGTACGAGTCGTTCACTAGGAAACTACAGCGTTTAGAAAACGTAAAAGATATCCATACGCACTTAGCAATCAGGCAGGTTAAAGGCAATACACCGTTACCTATTTATGAGGGGTAAGTTTGAAGCCAGTTAGCGAAAGGTGTGAGCTGGTGGAAAAGGTGTGGGGCTAGAAACGAAAAACGGAGCACATAAATGTACTCCGAATCCAAAATCAGTCGCTAATTTTAGTGATATTTGAAATTGGAAATTGAACAATCTCCAGTTTTCGTGTCAATTCTGAATGAGAAAGCATGTGAATGGTAATCAACGCCGTCATTCCAAATTGTCTCGCCAAATATCTTGCATAGCTCTAGCTCACTTACTGAACCGAACTCTTCCATGTGTTTTACTACTGATAAAAGCTTAGCTCTTATCTCCGCAGTCCATTCCGTGTTACTCAAGCAGTTTAAAGCCATCGATTTTTGCATATTACCTAGCCAATATATTACTTGTTATTAAGTTATATGAATGGCCATCATAGCAATTTTTGAGAGTTTGTAAATATTTTTTGTGATGAGTGTCGCAGATAAATTTCGGTTTCGATGTTGTTTTAACCGATGTTGTTGAAATGGATAGAACTAACGTTACAAGTTGTTGATAGTGTGAAACTTTATAAAATTGATTAAATATTCATCAGGAGATGATTTTAATATGGAGCGGCTTGTTTACGTGTGTTGTTTAGTGTCTCAGCTTCAGAATGGTACTTCTCGGCCAGTTTTCGGGTCTTATCAACTAGGTTTTCAAAATCAAGTGTAAGCGATTTGGAGCTATTGAAATGCAACTGTGCGTTGTGTGTTTGCTTTGGTCGATTTTGTTGTTTGCAGGAATCATACATCGATTGCCAGGACTCAGTTAACTCTCTTGCTGATACTAGCTCCATCTTTGATAAATGTGCCTGTTTCAATAAAAGACTTGAAGCTTGATATGCACTGGCCATGTGGCGTTTGAGCCTTTGCGTAAACTTAGGGTCGTCTTTAGCCCACAGTTCCACTAACTGATGTGTTGTATACCGTTTTGAAAATAGTAACTGTGAGTCATACGTGGAAAGAATCTGATTAAACTCAGCTGAGTATTGGTTGTAGTGGTGCTCCGTGCGCATTTGAAGATTGAGTAGACCATTCCAGTTTTTCTTGATGCACTTTGAAAACGCGGGATCGTTGATGAATATAGCAATCACTGCAATCCCATACGCGAATCTTCTCATACCCACCTCGAAATGGCTAACATATTGAATAGAGTATAGATGAGCATCAGAAAGAGTTGTTGTACACTGAGTTTATCTATGGAGAGTGAGTAACATATGTCATGAAAAAAGTAATCATAGCGTTGGGGATATTGTGTCTTCTTGGTGGAGGAGGAGCCGCCTATTACTTTTTAGTAATGAAAAAAGACGATGTGACTCCCGCAGAAGAGGAAAAGGCGCCTGTTGAACAGATGTCAGAGGAACCGAAAGAAGAGCTTAAACCAATACTGGACTTATCTGCTTTGCCCGAACAAACCGACTATTACGTTTCTGAACGAAAGATCGCGGTTTACGATGAGCCGAATGTCGATGCTTTGATAAAGGATTATCTCTACAAGGGAGACCACATCGAAGTCCTTGAAAAGTCGAATGGCTGGGGGCGCATCACCGACTACATCGTTTTGAGAGAAGGCGCACCAGAAATGGCAGAGTGGATTGAAATGTCTAAGTTAAGCGAAGACGAGGTCATTATATCTGCCGATGAACATGTAGAGATCTTAGATTCATATTTGGTCAAGTCTGACGATTTAAAAACCTACCGTAAACCTTTTAGACTCGCCGTTGACAGTTTGATAGAGAATGGCACCTGTGAGCCAGGCGATTTTGAAGAGCTTGGTGGTTGGGTCAAGTCGGTTAAGTATTCGAATCGTAATGTCTACTTCATTTATTGTGGCGGTTTAAAACTGGAAAACAAGATTTACTTAGATGCGGATACCGGTGAAATATTTTCACTTTAAAATATTAATTTAAATGAAATATATTTGAAATCAATATAGTCAATTAGACGTTAGTTTAGTGGTTAATAACAAAAAGCTCATCAGTTGTGATGAGCTTTTTTTATTTTTGTACATTTATTTATTAGCTTGTTTAATAACTTTTATGTAGGTTGCTTTTGGGGGATTAATCAATGCGGTTAAAGTTGGATAACCAGTAATTATTACAGTGAATATGAGAAAAATCAGACTTTGCACTTATTTTGTAATGCGTGAAAAAATAATAACAATACCCACTGATTCAAATACTTACATCTGATGCTGATAAAACTACCAACAATAAACTTAACTAAAATCAGGATCTTACATCAATTTACAATCTGATAACATTTCATTGGGGTTGGGATCTAGGTCAAATTTTGGTCATTAAATATGAAATTGGTTTAGTTTGTAATAAAAGTTTTTAGTCCGAGCATGTAGGGTTTAATTAAAGCGGTAGTCATGGATTTAATAAGACGCGCTAAGCATTTTCTTAATAGTATTGTTATTTGCTTGTATCGGATGGAGTTATCAATGAAAAAACTTGCTTTAATTACAGGTTCGAAAGGTGGGATAGGTTCAGCAATTTCTTCTAAGTTAGTCGAACAAGGCTATCGTGTTATTGCGACTTACTTTACTGGTAATCACCAGTGTGCAGTAGATTGGTTTAATGAAAAACAGTTCACTTCAGAGCAAGTCAGATTGTTCGAGCTTGATGTGACCAACACTGAAGAATGTGCTCAGCGTTTAAGCAAGTTATTGGAAGAAGAAGGCACGATTGATGTGTTGGTAAACAATGCGGGCATCACACGAGACAGTGTCTTCAAGAAAATGGATGCAGCAGCGTGGCGAGACGTTATCGATACGAACTTGAACAGCTTGTTCAACGTTACCCAACCTCTTTTCGCTCCAATGTGTGAGAAGGGAAACTGTCGAGTCATTAATATTTCGTCAGTGAACGGACTTAAAGGTCAGTTTGGTCAAGCAAACTACTCGGCTGCAAAGGCTGGCATGATTGGCTTCTCTAAAGCTCTAGCGGCAGAGGGAGCGCGTAGTGGTGTAACTGTAAATGTTATCGCACCAGGGTATACAGCAACACCTATGGTCGAGCAGATGAAATCAGAAGTGCTTGAATCCATTAAAGGGCAAATTCCAATGAAACGTCTGGCAACGCCAACTGAAATCGCAGATGCGGTTGGTTTCCTTGCAGGTGAATCGGGTGCGTACATTACAGGCGAAACATTGTCTGTAAATGGCGGCTTGTACATGAACTAAGGACTCGTAAGGATTAAACCATGGAAAAGATATTCATTGTTGCTGCGAAACGAACGCCTATTGGTTCTTTCACTGGCGCTTTAAAAGATACATCTGCAGGTGAACTGGCTGGCGTGGCGATCAAAGGTGCTTTGGAAGCTGCGCAACTCGATCCTTCCAATGTTGATGAGGTCATCGTGGGTAACGTGATCTCAGCAGGACAAGGAATGGGTGTTGCGAGACAAGCCTCTCTGTTCGCTGGTGTACCGCAAGAAGTTCCGGCGTACGCGGTCAACATGATCTGTGGCAGTGGTATGAAGTCTGTGATGGACGCTGCAGCCCACATTAAAGCTCGAGATGCAGACGTTGTTGTTGCGGCAGGGGTAGAAGTGATGTCGCAAATACCTTTTGTCGTACCAGCTTCAGTGCGTAATGGTCACAAGATGGGCAACATTGCGATGACTGATTTGTTGATTGGTGACGGTCTGACGGATGCCTTTAATCAGTATCACATGGGCGTGACAGCAGAAAACATCGCGAAAGAACTTAATATTTCTCGCTTAGCACAAGACAACTATGCGCTAGAAAGCCAACAGAAAGCGGTAGCGGCGATTGAGGCTGGGAAGTTTGTTAACCAAATCGTTCCGGTAGAGGTGAAACAGCGTCGTCAAACCGTCGTTTTCGATATCGATGAATACCCTAAGTCAGATGCGACCTTCGAAGGTTTACAGAAGTTAAGACCTGCATTTGATCGTGAAGGTAGTGTAACTGCTGGAAACGCTTCAGGCATTAACGATGGCGCAAGCGCTGTCATTGTCGCTTCAGAAAGCGCTGTGAAAAGACTAGGGCTTACGCCACTAGTGGAGCTCGAGAGCTATGCGCAATCTGGGCTGGATCCGAAAGTAATGGGGTTAGGGCCAGTTGAGGCAGTAACTAAAGCCTTGGCGAAAGCTGACGCTCAACTGAAAGACATCGAGTTGTTTGAGCTTAATGAAGCGTTTGCTGCTCAAGCTCTGGGAGTTATGTATCAGTTAGCTGAAGAGCATGACCTACCGCTAGAGGCATTTAAGCATAAGGTGAACGTCAATGGTGGTGCGATTGCATTAGGTCATCCACTTGGCGCTTCGGGCAATCGCATTATTGTCTCTTTAGTTCATGAAATGCTATCAACTGACGCCAAGTCTGGCGTGGCTTCGCTATGTGTCGGTGGTGGTATGGGTACGGCTGTTTTGTTGAAAAACGTCAACGAGTAACTTCAGCAGTGGCGGGTGGAAATGGATTCGCCACTGTTGGTCAACCTCTAGAAACGAACAATACGAATTGTAATTCAATCTTTGAAATCTTTAGGAGTTATGTATGTACACGGATATTTTTAAATCAATGACAGACCAAACAGAAAAGCAATTTGAACCTTACTTCAAGTTCAACAAGTTGATTGCTAAGAATGTCGAGGTTATGACTGAGCTGCAAATGAACGCGATGAAGACTTATACAGATATGGGTCTAGCGCAAATGAAAGCAGTAACAGACATCAAAGATGTAAACGGTCTTGCTGCATTCAATAGCCAACAACTTGCTGTACTTAGCCAACTGTCACAGCAAATGATGAGCGACAGCAACAAGTTCCAAGCTGCGGCGAAAGAGTTTAAAGAAGATGTGGAATCGTTGACGACGGAAAACCTAAACACAACATCTGCCTAAATTAAGTCGCCACTGGGTCATACGTGTAGTCTTTGGGACTATCCATGTATGAAGTCAGTGGCGATTTTCCGATCATTGGAGTTAGATTATGTTCCAACACTTCTTTTCGGACTACCTTGTAAAACTTCAGCAGACAAACCAGCAATGGTGGGAGAACTTTGAACAAAGCAAGGAAGCCGCACAATCACCCCTCAATAAAGCGATGCAAGAGATCAATTTCGAAGATGCATCTAAGATCTTTGAGCAAGCCATTAACCAACCTGCAGATATGTTGAAGCTTCAAACACAATGGTGGGAGCAGCAACTACAAATCTGGCAGAATACCGTTTTAATGGGTAATACCAGCAGCATCGTATCTGAAGAGCGCGACGATAAACGCTTTATCGACGACGCGTGGAAGAATGACCCTTTCTATAATTTCATTAAGCAGTCCTATTTGCTGTTCAGTAAAAGCTATTTAGAGACAATTGAATCGATGGAAGGCATTGATGAGAAAACAAGAGAGCGTGTTGCTTTCTTCTCGCGTCAGGCGATCAATGCACTCTCGCCAACAAACTTCATTGCGACTAACCCTGAGTTAATGAAGATCACTTTAGAGCGCAACGGTGAAAACCTTGTCGATGGCTTAGAACAATTGCGTGCGGATATTGCGTCCAGCGCCGATATTCTCAAAATTCGTATGACTAACAACAATGCCTTTAGGTTAGGGCAAGATGTTGCGAATACGGAAGGGGACGTGGTGTTCAAAAATGAACTGTTTGAGTTGATTCAATATCACCCAAAGACAGAGCAAGTGAATGCGACGCCAATGTTGATTGTTCCACCGTTTATCAACAAATACTACATTCTTGACCTTCGAGAAAAGAACTCAATGGTTCGCTGGTTGCTAGAGCAAGGGCATAGTGTGTTTATGATGTCTTGGCGCAACCCTAGCGAAGCACAAAAAGACCTTGAGTTTGGTGACTATGTGACTGAAGGCGTTGTCAAAGCTGTCGCTGCCATTGAAGACATTACAGGTAGAGAGCAAATCAATGCGGCGGGTTACTGCATTGGTGGTACTGTTTTGGCTTCAACGGTCGCTTACTATGCGGCTAAGCGTATGAAGAAACGCATCAAGACAGCAACCTTCTTCACAACATTGCTTGATTTCTCTCAACCGGGCGAGGTGGGTGCCTACATCAACGACACCATTATCAGTGCTATTGAAAAGCAGAACGATATGAAAGGGTTCATGGACGGTCGTTCATTGAGCGTTACGTTCAGTCTGCTCAGAGAGAACAGCCTCTACTGGAATTACTACATCGACAACTATTTGAAGGGTAGTAGCCCAATGGAGTTCGACTTGCTCTACTGGAATAGTGACAGCACCAATGTTGCTGCTAAGTGCCATAACTTCCTGCTGAGAGAACTCTATTTAGAGAACAAACTCGTTCAAGATAAGGGCGTGAAAATCGGTGGTGTTTGGATTGATCTTAATAAGATTAAAATTCCAAGCTACTTTATCTCGACAAAAGATGATCATATTGCGTTATGGCAGGGCACTTATCGAGGCGCACTCAACACCGGCGGCAACAAAACCTTCGTACTTGGTGAATCTGGTCATATCGCGGGTATCGTTAATCATCCAAGTAAGAACAAATATGGTTACTGGCTGAATGACAATCTCGATGATTCTGCTCAAGAGTGGCTAGCGAATGCGAAACACAACGAAGGCTCTTGGTGGGTCCACTGGAACAAGTGGCTAGGCGGTTTTGAAAGTGATGAGCCGAGAGCACCGTTTAACCGAGGGTCTGAGCTAAACCCTGTGATTGGAGCTGCGCCGGGTGACTACGTGAAACAAGTATTGCCAATCGTGGATACTGAAAACTAACTCACTTTTCATTGTCTGATTCTGACACACGTAAATAATAAAAAAGCCACTGTAATCAGTGGCTTTTTAGTATCAACTAAATAGGCAAAAAAAGTTGATGTTAATTAGTCGACTTCTTTATCTTTACCGAATGAAAGAATCCAGATAGAGATAGCTGCAACTACTGCGAAGCCTGAAAGAATGATGAATGGCATCGCGCTGTAACCAAGGATATGCCAAATTACTGATTCTAAAGTACTCATTGCTTATCCTCTTATTGCCAGCCTTCAACACCGTGCATGTCAGGCAGTTTGTGTGCAATACCTTTGTGGCAGTCTACACACGTTTTTTCGCCTGAAGCCAGTGCTGTTGAGTGCTGCTTAGCACTACGTGAACTCTGCTCTGAGAAGTCCATGAACTCAAATTGGTGACAGTTACGACACTCTAGAGAGTCGTTCTTCTTCAAACGAGCCCACTCACGCTCTGCTAAGTGATGACGACGCTCTTTGAATTTCTCAGGCGTGTCGATTGTCTTAGCAATGAAGTGTGCGTATAGCTCTTTTGATGCTTGAACTTTACGAACGATCTTATCAGTCCATTCATGTGGTACGTGACAGTCTGAACAGATTGCACGAACACCTGAGCGGTTTGAGTAGTGAATCGTCTCTTGGATCTCTTCAACGATAGGAGCGTGACAGCCAGAACAGAATTCTTCTGTGTTGGTTGCTTCCATCCCCGTGTTAAATGCACCCCAGAAAAGTAGACCACCTGCAAAGCCCATGAACAGTAGTACACCTGCTGCAGCTTTACTTGGCGTCGATAGCCTTTTCCAAAACGTTTTTAATAGTTTCATAAATTCGCCTCTTCTCAGGTACGGATTAGCGAAGAGATTCTACGCGCTGGTATTCATTCTCAATCAATGGTTTTGCATTTGCTTGAGGTACGTGGCACTGAAGACAGAAGTAACGACGAGGTGATACGTCTGCAAGTACAGCATCTTCACGGTTCATGTAGTGAGTAACACTAATCTTAGTTGCACCCATCTCTTTCGCGTTTTTCCAGCTGTGGCATGACAGACATTTGTTCGCGTTAAGAGATACTTCGTAGCTACGAGTTGAGTGTGGGATCAACGGTGGCTGGTAAACGAAGTCGCTTTCTAGTACTTGTTCACGAGGGAACTTTTTAAAATCATCTGCAGGACGAGTTGATTCTAGTTCGCTAGCACCACGTAGTGATTCTACACCACCGATACCACCTGGGTTTTCAAGCTCAGCTTGAGCAACACCAGCGATCATTGCACCAACAGATAACAGTGTGATGAGTAATTTTTTCATTATTTATTCTCCGCCGAATGGCTAAATTCTTATAGCGGGCTGCACAAAGGCTGCAGCCCTGACATTCTTAACTAATTAAGCGACTTTTGTGATTTTAACTGGACACTTCTTGAAGTCTGTTTGCTTCGATAGTGGGTCAGTTGCATCTAGAATCAGCTTGTTGATTAGAATGCGCGCATCAAAGAATGGTACGAATACCAAGCCTTGTGGTGGACGGTTACGGCCGCGAGTTTCAACACGAACTCGTACTTCACCGCGCTTGTTAGAAATAAGAACTTCTTCACCACGACGAACGCCACGAGCTTTCGCATCAGCAGGGTGCATGTAACACACTGCATCTGGAACGGCTTTGTAAAGCTCTGGAACACGACGAGTCATAGTACCTGTGTGCCAGTGCTCAAGAACACGGCCAGTACATAGCCACATGTCGAACTCAGAATCTGGTGCTTCTGGTGGCGCTTCGTACGGTGCAGAGATGATCAATGCTTTACCATCTGGCTTACCGTAGAAGTCCCAACCTGAGCCTTCTTTCGCATATGGATCTGAACCTTCTTTGTAACGCCAAAGTGTCTCTTTGCCGTCAACAACAGGCCAACGTAGACCACGTACAGTGTGGTAAACATCGTATGGTGCTAAATCGTGTCCGTGGTCACGACCAAACGCAGCGTACTCTTCGAAAAGACCTTTCTGGATGTAGAAACCAGCTGCTTTTGCGTCATCGTTCAGCTCTTGAGCTTCAGATAGAGGGTACTTGTTCACTTTGCCGTTCTGGAAAAGCATGTCGTACATTGACTTGCCACGCCATTGTGGAGCTAGAGCTAGTTGCTCTTCAGTCCAGATCTCTTCCATCTTGAAGCGTTTAGTGAACTCCATGATTTGCCATAGATCCGACTTCGCGCCTTCAACTGCAGGAACTTGTTGGTACCAAGCTTGTGTACGACGCTCTGCGTTACCGTAAGCACCTTCTTTTTCGATCCACATTGCTGTAGGAAGAATCAGGTCGGCTGCTTGAGCTGTTGCTGTTGGGTATGGGTCAGAACATACAATGAAGTTCTCTGGGTTACGGTAGCCCGGTAGACGTTCGTTGTTGATGTTTGGACCAGCTTGCATGTTGTTATTACACATTACCCAGTAAGCGTTTAGCTTGCCGTCGTTAAGCATACGGTCTTGAAGAACCGCGTGGTAACCTGGTTTTGGTGGGATAACGCCAGTAGGGATGTCCCAAATTTTCTCTGCGTACTCACGGTGCTTAGGATTCATTACCACCATGTCTGCTGGTAGACGGTGTGCAAATGTACCTACTTCACGAGCAGTACCACATGCAGATGGTTGACCTGTTAGTGAGAATGGGCTGTTACCAGGAGTTGCGATCTTACCAACCAATAGGTGGATGTTGTACACAAGGCTGTTCATCCATACACCACGAGTATGTTGGTTCATACCCATAGTCCATAGAGACATTACTTTCGTGTTTGGATCTGCGTATTGTTTCGCTAGTTCGATTAGCTTCTCTGGTTCAACACCTGAAATTTCAGAAGCTTTTTCTACTGTGTATGGCGCAACAGACTTCTTGTACTCTTCGAAAGAGATAGATGTCATTTTGCCTGAGTTTGGATTCGCTGCAGCTTGCTGTAGTGGATCTTCATCACGTAGACCATAACCGATATCAGTATCCGCTTGCTTGAAGTTCGTGTGCTTGTTCACGAAGTCCCAGTTAACTGCATCGTTTTCGATGATGTAGTTAGCGATGAAGTTTGCAATCGCAAGGTCAGATTGTGGGTTAAAGATATAACCTTGGTCTGCTAGCTCAAAAGAACGGTGGTAGTAAGTAGACAGTACGTTTACTTTAACATGTGGGTGGCTTAAGCGACGGTCAGTAATACGAGTCCATAGGATAGGGTGCATCTCTGCCATGTTCGAACCCCACAGAACGAAAGAGTCCGCGTGTTCGAAGTCATCGTAACAACCCATTGGTTCATCGATACCGAAAGTACGCATGAAGCCAACTACAGCAGAAGCCATACAGTGACGAGCGTTTGGATCGATGTTGTTAGAACGGAAACCTGCTTTCATCATTTTTGCAGCAGCGTAACCTTCCATTACTGTCCATTGGCCAGAGCCGAACATACCAACAGATGTTGGACCTTTCTTAGCCAGCGCTTCTTTCCACTTTTCAGCCATTACGTCGAAAGCTTGATCCCAAGATACTGGTGCGAAATCACCATCTTTATGGAATTTGCCATCTTTCATACGAAGTAGCGGCGTATCTAGACGATCCTTACCGTACATGATTTTTGAAAGGAAGTAGCCTTTGATACAGTTAAGGCCTTTGTTTACTGGTGCTTCTGGGTCGCCTTGAGTCGCAACCACTTTACCATTTTGAGTACCTACCAGTACTGAACAACCCGTACCACAAAAACGACAAGGCGCTTTATCCCACGTGATTTTTGTTTCATCTGAGCTGGCGATCAGGTTAGCTGCTGTTGCTGGTAGAGTTACACCTGCAACGGCTGCTGCTGATGCAGCCGCGTTTGCTTTCACAAACGCACGTCTTGTCATTTTCATACTTCACCCTCGATTTGAGAATTATTGCTTCCAGTGTCTAATTCTGATTCGTCTAGATCTGTTTCAACTTGGTGGTAAACCAAAGCGGTTCCTAGAACGTTCTGTATATTATTAATTGCTTCTATCGTGTCGGTTACAAAACCTTGGTTTTCTGTTTCCAGCACGACGATGATCTTGCCTTCAGGGCTATCACCATAAATCTCAGCATTGTCGAATTTTTCGATTTCAGCTTTGATTTCGGAGAGGTGCTCTGGGCTCACATGCACGACTAAACTTGAAATATGTACTTCGTTTAGCGACATAAACTGCTCTCGTTATTTTTATTTATGCATTACTCACAAGGATAGCTGAAGTCGGGCAAACTGCTACGCAAGCACCACATCCGCTACACTCATCTAAATCGATTTTCGGTAGGGCCACACCACCGGCTCTGAGTTGAAACTGTATCGCCATTGGCTCACACATATCACCGCAGCTGCGGCACTCAACATTGTTTTGGGCTAAGCATTTGTCTGAGATAGACGCTTTAGCTTGCCAAGGTGTTTCTTGTTCACTTTTAAAAATAGGTTCAGGACAAACATCGGCACATTGGTAACAAAAGGTGCATTCATCAATTGAGAAATCGACAGTAGGGAATCCTCCGTCGCCCAACACAATGATGCTCGTTTCACATTTATCGATGCACTTTCCACAGCGAGTACAGTCATCAGTAAAATTGTTTAGCTCTTTAATCCAAGGTAACCGGATTAGGCTTAAATCCACTTTTTTACGAGAAAACAGACGCCGTTTTGATAAATCTAGCACATGCTCACCTTAAATGTTGCTAAGATGTTGTAATTGTAGACTGTTTGTTCATTAACATCTTGTAATTTATCCTCACATACAGTGTAGTTTTAGAAACATTTGCATAAATACCCCCTAAGGGCTAATTGGGGTTGTATATTGTCTTAGATCAATAAATTACGCGGCGATCGGTCACATATTGGTTGGAGCTATGAATTTCGATATGTGACAATAATCGCCGTTAAGCTACTTCGAACGATTGGGAATTTCTTTTGCTTATTAAACCTGTTTCATCTCTTACGAGCACCATCGCTAAGTCGCTGCTTTTTATCTTGCTTTTATCGGTAGCGACAACGGGGTTTGCAATCTTTACTTTAGCGTCAAGCCTTAATGACGCGGAGGCGGTCAACGTTGCTGGCTCAATGCGAATGCAGAGCTACCGTCTGGCTCATGATATTCAAGTACAATCAGTCGATTACGACGAGCATATACGAGAGTTCGAAGCATCTCTGTACTCAGAGTCGATGGCTGACCTAGTAGGTTGGGAAGTTCCGACGCATATCACAGAAGACTATTATTTGATCATTGGTCGATGGCATGAATTGAAACAGGTACTCAATAGTTCAGACAGACAACACTACTTAGTACTCGTTGAGAATTTCGTTTCTGAAATCGATGGCTTCGTATTTAAGCTCCAAGAATTTTCTGAAAATAAACTCATCAAACTGGCGTGGGCTGGTGGTATTGGACTGGGTGGAATTCTAGTCATATCTCTTTTTGTTGTTCATTTTGTCCGTAAACAAGTTGTTAAACCACTGCATGCGCTAGTCGCGGCGAGCCATAGAATCAAAAACAGCGACTTTGAAGTCCACTTGGAAGTCACAAACAACAATGAGCTTGGGATCTTAACTAAGACCTTCAACTCGATGACGCGAGATTTAGGCGCACTTTATCGAAACCTAGAAGACGTTGTTGATGCAAAAACCAAAGAACTCCAGAGTGCGAACCAATCTCTGCAGGCGCTTTATAACTCGTCTCAAGAACTGCGTGTAACGCGAGTCTCGCCAGAAAACTTCAGAGCTATTCTTCAACATTTAGTGAGTTTGGAAGACATTGAGTCACTAAGACTAGAGATCTTAGATCCCTCAGGTCGTTCTTTTGTACTTGATGAAGGATATGACGAGAATTCGCACTACGAAAAATTTGAAATGAAGCTGGATGATAGTGAAATCACGCTTGGCTATTTGTATTGCTGCTACCACCATGGGCATTCAACAAAAGCGTTAATTGATAACTTTATTCGACTACTTTCACGTGCGGTATACTATAACATCGCACAGAAACAAGCAGAGCAGCTGATCATCATGGAAGAGCGTGCGACGATTGCACGTGAGCTTCATGACTCGCTAGCTCAGTCACTGTCTTATTTGAAAATTCAAGTTACTCTCTTAAAGCGAGTGATAGGAAAACTCCCAGAGCATAAACACAGAGAACAATCAGAACAAATTGCTCTAGAGCTGGGGAATGGGCTTGCAGAGGCTTATACTCAACTAAGAGAGCTGTTGACGACCTTTAGGTTATCAATCAAAGAGGGTAATTTCGGAGGTGCTTTAAGCACCATGCTTGAGCAACTCAGTGAAAGAACAGATGGCACGATTAATCTAACCAATAATCTGTCGTCGATTGAACTTGATGCACATAGCCAAGTTCATCTGCTTCAATTGATCCGTGAAGCAACCGTAAATGCAATAAAACACGCCAATGCCGATTTAATCGATGTATGTTGTAACGATGAAAATGGCGAAGTATTAGTCGTGATAAAGGATAACGGAGATGGTTTTGACCATAGTGCCACTAAGGTAAATCACTATGGCATGAGTATAATGCAGGAGCGCGCGGCAAGGCTGAACGGCGAACTAACGATTGAAACAGCGAAAGGTAAGGGCTGTACAGTCATTCTAAAGTATAAAAGTTTGAAGGAAGTTAATCTTGACGATTTGTAAAGTAATGTTGGTCGATGACCACCCGTTGATGCGCCGTGGTATCAGTCAGCTACTCAGTTTTGAAGATGAGTTTGAAGTAGTCGGAGAAGCAAGCAACGGCACAGATGCAGTCGCAATGGCTCATGAAGAAGATCCGGATCTGATCCTATTGGATCTGAACATGAAGGGCATGTCTGGGTTAGATACCTTGAAGGCACTACGTACTGACGGCTCTAGCGCAAATATTGTGATTCTTACCGTCTCTGATAGCCCAGCAGACATTGAAGCAATCGTAAAAGCTGGCGCTGATGGCTACCTTCTAAAAGATACTGAGCCTGATGAGCTGATTGAGCTTTTGAAAAAGGCGCACAGTGGAGATAAAGCGTACAGCAGCGTGGTCGCCCGTTACTTGAGCGATGCTGAAAGTCGCGAAGACATTTTTGACCAACTGACTGAACGCGAAATGCAGATCCTCCAAGAGGTTGCGAAAGGTTACCGTAACAAACAAATCGCTGATCATCTTTTCATCTCTGAATCGACTGTTAAGGTACATATGAAGAGCTTGCTTAAGAAGCTACAGGTTGCGTCAAGAACAGCTGCAACGGTTCTGTACCTAGAGCGCTACGGTGAGATGAAGTAATTTCGTTTCTCGTTAAGCGCTTCTTATCTCCAAGAGAATAAACAAAAACGCCAAACTCAGTGAGTTTGGCGTTTTTATTGGTGTTAACTAAGTTAGCGATTCATTATGCAGCCATTGGTACCAATACCAATGTACCGAAGATTACCGTAATCAGACCACAAATCACTGGAACAGAAGTACGTTTTACCACTTCAAATGGGCTGATTTTACCCATACCTGAAGTCGCTACAACTACACCAGATACTGGAGAAATTGTACGGCCTAGGTTAGATGCTTGAAGCATTGGAATGATAAGGAACGCAGGGTTCAGACCCATCTTCGCAGCCAGTGAAGGTGCAAGTTCAACGAATGCGTAGAAAGGTGCATTACCAGAACCTGTCGCGATTGCAGCTGCTACTGTCAGACCTGTTAGGATAAGCATTAGAGCGATACCGCCAGCACCAGCAGCTTCTGCGAGTCCAATTAGGTTGTCGATTGCACCAATAGACATCAGGCCTTGTGCAAATACACCAGCCGCAACCAAGAGCATTACTACGCCTTTAAACGCTTCTGCCATACCTTGGTAACAAGAGTCCAAGTCTTCCAGTGTTTTCTCGCCATCGAATTTCTTAACTACGTAATCGACCAGCGCGCCTACAAAAATAGACCCTACAACAATGGTGTAGATATCAAGCTGTAAGCCAGGAATAGTACGACCGTTGAATAGGAAAACACCGATAATTGGTAAGAACGGTAGAGCAGCATAGAAAGCTGGAGCGTTCGCTTCGATCTCTGACACATCAATCTTTTCCATTGGCGTGTTTTCTTTCTGGTCTAGGTACTTATTCCAGAAGAAAGCCGCTGCAGCCATCACGATGATTGCACAGATAGAAACAGGCAGAACCGTTTGAACCGCAAACACGTCTAGCGCTAAGCCTGATTTCTCTGCAGCAATAACAACGTCACCTGATGTAGGAGAAAGAATGATTGCAGCAGGAGACGCACACACTGCTACAGCAGCAGGACGAGAGATACCCATAGCAGTCATCATTGGGAATAGGGTAGCCATCAATAGTACGCCAAGGCCTGTTGCTGAGCTAACTGCTAGAGACATCAGACACGCTACGATGTAAGCCGCAACTAAAAGCGCATAAGGAGATTTGATAACCGATAGTGGCTTAGAGAACTGCTTAACAACGACATTGTTCGCGCCAATGTGAGTCATGTAAGACGCGAAACCACAAAGAAGCATGATTTGCATACCTAGACCGCCACCACGGTACTGAAGCATGTATTTAACAAATTCAAGTGCATCGGTAACCATGTTGCCTGTAGATGCTACTTTTGCTGGTAGAACAGTGTGACCGATCAACCCCGTGATAAGAAGTAACGCGATACCCGCTGTAAGTAGTACGCCTGCTGCCTTATAACCTTTAACAATAAAGTAGCCAACGGCAATGGTTACCACTAATCCAATTAAGAGTTCTAACATAGAAATCTCCACTAAGTTTTAAAAAATATAAGAAACTGTTTCAGAATATGTCATTGAATGTACAGAAAACTGTTCTGTGGCACGAGGTCAAGTTGAAGTTCGCATGATCTAAAACAAAAAAATTTTTTGATGTTAATTTCAGCAATTAATAGTGATTAAATAGTGTTGTTTAGATGTTAATAAAAGAAATCTATGAAGAGCTAGAACATCGGTCGGATCACCTTGTATTGGAGATGTTGCTTTTAGGTTGGATTTGTAACGTGCGGGAGTGAGAGTATGCTGTTTGTAGGGGTTGTAGATTATTCTGATGGTTAAATGAACAAAAAAGGGGCAATAGCCCCTAGATAAGTGTTGGTTGTTTGAACTTGAACTAGCTACGCTACTCTTCTGGCTCTACGAGTTTTGGCACTTCATTTTCATAGTGTGGAAGATCCTTACATGCGACCGATTTACACAAGTGCAGCATAGAATTCGGTGTCACCAATAAAACTTCATCTTTTCCAATTGGAATATAAGGCATGAAGTCTGACGATAAAACAGAGCCTTCACTAATCATCACCTTTTCGTAAAAATCGAGTTCACGGTTAGGAATAATTTGCTGATGTTGCTCTTCGTCTAGCGAAATATGCTTACCAGTAATGCTGTAACTTCCTGATGATGTAAATCCAACTTCTCTATCGGTGACATAAAGAAGGTCATAGCTGTTATTCTGTTTAAATTCAATATTGATTGAAGAGGCGTTATAAATAATGTCATTAGGCGGCATAATAACATTAACGGGGTTAGCCAAATAATGACCTTCCAGTTTAGAACTTGTAAATATTGTCGCAAGCCAGCCTAGAGCAATACCTAAAATTGCTACGAATACAATTAGCGCGTTATTTTTACTCACACTCTACTCCTGTAAATTCGTTTGGAAAGCTAAGCGATTTACCCGTATGGTCAATAATGATGTTTCTATCTTCATACTCATACATGGTGACGTTATAAAGTTCTTTATATTTTATATGGTCACTCGTAATTCTACAGGTCAGATAATGCGATGTAGTCACGAGTTTAGAAACAGAGACTTTTTCGAAGTAGGTGAAACCTAAATAGGATAGGACAGTACTCATGATTAAAACCAACGTGATTGGAATTAACTTTATTGGCGTCGCTTTTGGTTGTTCTTCCTGCTCTTCAACTTGAACGACTTCTGGAGTTTCATCCAGTTTGACTTCAACTTTTCCCTCAACAACTCTGCCAGAAAATCGATAGCCTTTACCGCGTTCAGTAACAATCAACAGCCCCGCTTTATCTTCTAATGCTTTTCGGCAAAGAGAGATGGTTTGCATCAAACTGCCATCTTCTACGTAGATACCTTTTGATTCCCAAACTTGCTCAATGAGGGCCTGGCGAGTGATTACTTGGTTAGGGTTCTTGAAGAAAAACTTGAGTAGCTCAACCTCATTTGAGCCTAAGGTAAAGGTTCGCCCAGTCTTGGGGTGGTGAATTTCGTACTCTTTTAGATCAACTTGTATTTCATCGTTGATGGTGAATTCAGCGGACATACTCTATCTCATTTAATAAACGCCTTTACTGAAATATAACAAAAGACAGCACATTTATAAACAAACCTCATTTGACACTTCTAAACCTCCAAGTTACCGATATCACGTAATATTTTGTGTGATTGATGTTCTCTGATAAACATTTTTGAACTTGTTTGAGGTTGTTTAAGGTGCCTAAAAAGGAGGCGTGTTGGATCATTTGGATGTGAAGCTGATTTAGTGGGTGTGATTGAGTGTTCAAGGCTCTTACGTAGTTTCTTCGGCGTCGCAAGTTAAATGGTGAAGAAGTTCTGGTTGTTATCAGTTGGCAGTGCAAATACGCAACCTTCTTTAGTTATCGACTCGATTCACCATTCATTGCTGACCACAAATAGGAGAGCTGAGCTCAGCTCCAAGTTCAACCATGAACCGACATATCGGCACCGAGCACGAAGATGCTCAAATGAGGAGATGCTTTGTCTAAATTCAAAAAATCACATCTATGCGGACTAATCGCATTGGCGCTAGTTGGGTGTCAATCTGACGAGAGCACCACACAAGAAGCAGTGTCTGTTTTTGTTCCATATAATGTTCAAGAGTTGCCGAAACCAAACGATGGTTACGGCTATGATAACGATGGCACTATTACAGGTAGCGGAGAAAGACAAGCTCTTTTGGCTTTGAATGGCGAAGAGTATTACCAAGACTATAACAACTCATATTCTGCTATAGATGGTTGGGGCTTGTGTGCCGAACCGATTTTAATTCCTTTACAGAGTATTAATTCTGACAAGCGGTTTCCATTAGATGCGAATAGCTTACAAGGCAACGTGGTATTAATGGATGATTCTGGTCAGGAAATTAATACACAAATATCAGCAGACGGAAGCAATATTAAAATCGAGTGTGAGGCAAGCTTAAAGCCTAACCAACTATATTATGTTGTCGTGACTGATGCTGTTAAAACCGAATTTGGTGAACCGCTTCAAGCTGACGACAGTTTTACAGATATTCTTTATGGTTTAGCTCCACTAAATTCAAACCAGAATCAAGATCTGCAGGAACAGATATTAACAGCCATCTCTTTATATAAAGGGAAAGGCAACCCTGTATATGCTGCTCAGTTTAAAACTCAAAGTGCATATTCAACACTAGATGCGATGCGAAGTAATCATGCTCGTCAAAACACTGAATTTATTTCCGAATTACAAAACATTGAAGACAATCGAACGAAATACGATCTCTATAAGAGTAAATTAAACATTCCGTTTTATTTACCCTTTACAGAATCTCGCGAAGTTGAGTGTACGCTTAGCGAATTTGATCCAATTGAGTCATGTCCACCACTGTATGAGTGGATGAAAACCAGTTCGGGTGGGTTTCCTACAAAATCTGATCCTTTACCAGATGTTGTAGAGACTCAGACAATCACGACTGATATTTATACACCAGCAAATTGGGATGGTGCTAGTCAATTACCAACGGTTGTTTTCATTCATGGTGTTACCGCGGATAAGTCAGCCGCTTCTTTGATGGCTCGAGATTATACAGAGAAAGGTTATGCGGTAGTTGCTATCGACATGCCATATCACGGTGAGCGCATGCGCTACGCTAATGACGTTGATTCTGACAACCAAGATGACATTGAGATCAGCGCACGTGCAAACAAGTCTTTCTTCATCAATATCGACTCACCATTGGCGTTGCGCTCCAACTTGCAGCAATCAGTCTCTGATTTTTTAGGTTTGCGATATGCATTGAACGAAGCGTCTTGGGTCGATAAAGATCGAATTCACCTAGTAGGGCACTCTCTTGGTGGGATCATGTCGGTGATGGTAAGCGAGTTCAGTCAAAATCATCCTAAGTTTGCTTTCAATACTGTGAACTTTGTTGTTCCGGGCCAAGGCTTAACCAATCTAGTCCTTTCTTCTCAGACTTTAGGACCGGAAATGTCTGAAGCTGTGAAAAAATCACCGGATGTACAGCGCAGTATTGCTGAAACCGTTATTCCTGATGTGTGTACTCCAGATGCAAGCAATCAAGTTTGTATTGAAGCGTTACGTGAGTTTGTCGCTGCATCTGAAGAGAACGCGATTACGGTGAGCCAGCTAGAAGACGACATCTTTGATTTGATCGTGACTGATCTCAAGCAAGGTGTACAGATGACTATCGACGGTTCAGAGCCAGCAAGCTTTACCTCGAGACAAGTTGCAAACCAACAACCAACTCTGCTCTTGGCAGCTGTGGGTAGCTGCGGTGAAACTTGCGATGTGGGTGAAGATTATGTGCCTGACAGCGTTGTTCCGAACTCTGCTCCTGACAATATTCGCACCGGTACAGATCCTCTTATTAAGGCGCTTGGATTGACTCAGATTGTTGGTTCGACGCCAGTACCTTTTCAATCTCTTGAACAGACGCGAGGTGTAATTCGCGCAACCACAGGCGGGCACGGTACTTACATGTTCCCGTATGAGGGGACAATGGATGAATCAGGTTTACCTGGGCTACCTGACAATGGAGAGCTTTCATATGTTTGGGATGCAACCAACACGCAACAAGTCGCAGTAGCATCCATGGTTGTGACAGACGGTCACGCTATCGAAATTGACAACGATGAGCACATCGAAACAGAGGTAGCAGACAATGAATAATCGACTTCTCATTACCTCTACCGTTGCGTTGCTTCCATGTTTTACACAGGCTGCGGGTTTCCAATTGAACGCCCAATCTGCTACAGGCCTAGGCCGTGCTTTTGCTGGTGATGCTGTGATAGCGGATAGCGCGGCAGTGGTATCAAAAAACAGCGCAGCGATGGCATACATTGATGAGCCAATGCTATCGGTTGGCGCAGTCTATATCGACAGCGAGATTGACGTTTCTAATGTGAGCTACACGCCAATCGTTGGTGATACTGAAACACTAGACGACCAATCTCTTGGTCAAGGCACCTTAGTTCCTAACTTTCATTACGTACATCCGCTCAGTAATAGCAAGTTCACCCTTGGCGCTACGGTACATTCCAATTTCGGTACAGACGTTGAATTTGATGATTCATTTTCTGCAAGTGAGTTTGGCGGAAAAACCACGTTGACCAGTGTCAACTTAGGCCTAGCAATTGCTTATGAGTTGTCAGAAAAAATCAATATAGGTGGTGGGCTCGATGTGATTTACGGTGAAGGTGAAATTTACCGTAAGGGGCTGGTCGATATTGATGCGAACGGTGTTGGTCTTGGCGCAAACCTTGGTGTGACTTATCAGCTCAATGACAATCATCGCTTTGGTTTAGCTTATCGCTATAGCCCAGACATCGAGGTAGAAGGCACGATTACGAAAGGTGGTGTACCTGCGGACAAAATGAATGTCCCTCTACCAGACACAATTGAGTTCTCTGGATGGCACAAGCTCAACGAATCATGGGCGGCACACTACAGTATTCAGTGGGTGAATTGGTCTGAGTTTGATGCATTGACATCAGCCTCTTATGAAAGCTCCATTAAGGAGTACCAATGGAAAGACGCTGGGCACGTTTCAATCGGTGCAACTTACACCGCGTCAAGCAAATTGACTCTGCGTACGGGTTATATGTATGACGCATCACCGACAGACAGCCTGACGTCTTTGTCGATTCCTGACGTAAATCGTCACTGGTTAACCGTTGGAGGTAGCTATGCAATGACACAAAACAGCAGCATCGATCTTGGTGTCGGCATTGTGATGGGCGAGACAGATTATGTCGATGAGAGCCTAACGACGATACCTGGATCTCAGAGCAACATTACTGCGGACGTTAGCGCAGACGCACTGCTAGTTGGTATGCAATACCAGTATCGCTTTTAGCTTACCGTTTAAAGAACAACGGTTTCACACTTGAAATACAGCAGGGCTCAATCATGCGTTGAGCCCATTCTCCCAACAACTGGCTGTTATTAGCATTGAATTCAATAGCAGGAAGCTTGTTCAGTTAAAGATAGCTGATACCAATCGTAGTAAGTAACTGGTCATCCTAGCTGGTTAAAACGCTCGATAACATCGTTAGAAATTTTGATTGTAGAATAACTACTTATCGAAAATTCCTTCCTTGTTCTCAAGCGTTTTTCCTGCGCTATTTCTGCTCATTTACTTACTGTGATTGGTATAACAATTAGCGCACTCATTATTGAGCACGCTCTATGGTTACTGGAATGAAATTGACCCTAATTAGTAAAACAATTGCCTTCACACTTCTTACACTCGGTGCGCCTTCTGCATTCGCTGAGAATACTGATCACGTACCGGTTACCGTGGAACAGGCGACAACCCAAACTTTCACTTCTTCAATTAACGAAGTAGGTAAGATTCGTGCCACTGACTCTGCAGCACTTACGTTTAGTGCGTCAGAAAAACTTCTCAAGATTCACTTTAAAGACGGTGATTTTGTAAACAAAGGCGATGTCATCGCGCAACTTGATGACACTACGGCGAAAGCCGATCTAGATAAAGCGAAAAGCTCATTGGCATTGGCGAAATCAAAGCTCAAGCGTGTTCAAGAGCTACTTAAAAAGCAGCCAGACTCAATGTCCCAACAAGATGTTGAAGAGCTAAAGGAGCAGGCGAATTTGGCTGCTGCAGATTTCCGTCAAAAAGAAGCGCTAATGAACAACTACGTATTGGTTGCTCCTTTTGATGGTCAGCTAACCAACTTTAGCCACTCTGTAGGAAGTCGAATTGATAGCTCAAACGTTCTGGTTAGTCTGATCAAACTTGATCCAGTTGAGGTTCAATACTCAATTGGCCAGTCCGACTTAGGCTCTGCAAAGCTCGGGCAAGATGTATCTATCGAAGTCGATTCTTTTGCTGGCGAAACGTTTAAAGGGGTTGTGGATTATATTGCACCAGCCGTTGATGAAAGCTCTGGTCGCGTAGAGATTCACGCTCATATTAAGAATCCAGAACACCGCCTTGTTCCAGGTATGTTCGCCAAACTGAGCCAAGTGACGAGCGATGAGGAACCGGAGTTAGTGGTATCTCAAAACGCCGTTCTTGCTAAAGACAACACTCGTTTTGTTTGGGTCGTGAATGGTGAGACGATCGAACAAAGAGTCGTTGAATTGGGCGTTAACACCAACGACGGCCACGTTGTGATTGAAGACGGGCTAAAACAAGGCGAAAAGATCGTTGTAACTGGTCAACAGAACCTGAAAAAGAGCTCTTTGGTCAAAGTCATGAATCAAGAGTCACAAGAAACTCAAGAGTCGGTTGGTTTGCCGCACGAACCTACAACTGCTGAACAATCAGAGAAAAAACAAGAAGCTGATGTTCCAGCGACTGATGAAAAACAACCAGTAGGAGAAGAAACTCCTAAACTACAGAACGAAAACTCACCACAAAACAGCACGGAAGCGACAACAGTAGGAGTGAACAATGAAGCTTCCTGAGATTTGTATTAAGCACCCAGTGTTTGCATCGGTGCTTAGCATCGCCATTGTGTTGATTGGTTTACTCTCTTTTCAGAAGTTATCTATTCAATACTTCCCTGAACATAAAACGCCATCGGCCACAGTGACTGCCGCGATCAACGGTGCCAGTGCAGAGTTCATGTCACGTAACGTAGCTGACAAGCTTATTACTGCTGCAACCGGGCTTGATAGCGTAAAAACCATGACGACAGACTGCCAAGAGGGCACCTGTAGCTTGAAGATCATGTTCGAAGATGACGTTGATGAGGTCGAATACACTGGCTTGATGAACAATCTACGCAGTAGTGTTGAAGCGATTGGCGATTTTCCGCCGAGCATGACAGATCAACCAACAGTGACGGACGACTCTTCTGACACTGGTACTCCGAGTAATGTGATTACCTTTGTTAACACGGGCAATATGTCTAAGCAGGAGATGTTTGATTACATCAGCCAGCAAGTTGTGCCTCAATTCAAGCACACCCAAGGTGTAGGTGGCGTATGGGGCCCATATGGCGGTAGCTCAAAGGCAGTGCGTGTTTGGTTACAACCGGATCGTATGATGGCGCTGAATATCAGTGCGTCTGATGTAGTGGGGACATTGAGCTCGTACAACGCAACCTTTACGGCGGGTACGATTAAAGGTCAGGTTCGCGATTTCTCTATTAACCCTGTGAATCAAGTTACCAGCGTTGAAGATGTCCGTGACCTTGTGATTCGAGTCGACAACGGGAAGATCATCCGTGTTGGAGATATCGCAGACGTAAAAATGGGTGAAGAGAGTTTAGCGCCAAGTATTCTTCGTGTGGATGACAAGTTAGCGATGTCTATCCAAGTGCTGCCACTTAAGAGTGAGAACCCAGTTACGGTGGCAGACAGAGTGAAATTACAAATTGAAGACATTCAGTCTCAGTTGCCAGAAGGCATCGAGATGAAGATGGTCTACAACCAAGCAGATTTCATCAAAGCAGCAATCGATCAGGGCTTCATGACGTTAGTCGAGGCGGTTGTTCTAGTATCAGCGGTGGTGATCATCTTCTTGGGTTCCTTCCGAGTCGCTTCGATTCCTATTATCACGATTCCGGTGTGTGTAATCGGTGTATTTGCCGTGATGTGGGGATTGGGTTTTAGCATCAACGTTCTCACCATATTGGCGATCATTCTTGCGATTGGCTTGGTTGTGGATGATGCGATTGTGGTTGCAGAAAACTGTTATCGTCATATCGAAGAGGGTGAAACACCACTGAATGCTGCCTTGAAAGGGAGTCGTGAGATTGTATTCCCTGTGATTGCGATGACGCTGACGTTAGCCGTGGTCTATCTACCTATCGGTTTGATGGCAGGTTTGACGGCTGACTTGTTCAAACAGTTCGCTTTCACCTTAGCTGCTGCAGTGATCATCTCAGGTTTTGTTGCGTTGACACTATCGCCAATGATGAGTGCCTACCTAATGAAGCCGGTGTCTACACCTGACAAATGGTACTCAGTTGTCGATTCTAAACTGAATAAATTGTCAGACCGTTACAGCGCAGAGTTGAACAAATGGTTTGAACGTAAAGTGTTGATGACCGGGATTGCGTTGGTGATGGTTGCCTTGTCTGCGGTTGCTGTATGGAAAATGCCTCAGGTATTACTGCCGACTGAAGATACTGGCTTTGTTGAAGTAACATCAACACCCCCAACCGGTGTGGGTCGTCAGTACCATCTAGACAACAACGAGCAACTTAATTCGGTGTTTAAAGACAATGATTCGGTTGAAGCGAACCTGTCTTACATTGAGGGCACACCAACTAACCACGTACTGTTAAAACCATGGGGTGAACGAGACAAGTCGGCAGACGAACTGCTCAACGAGTTTATTGCCGATGCCAAGAGCAATGTTTCTGCTTATGGGATGTCTTTTAAAGTCCGTACTGCGGATAGCTTAAATATCGCGACCAATATGGTACTCGAATTAACGACGGTGAATCGAGATACCGATGCATTATCTGAAACGGCACATAAAGTGGTTGAAGCATTAGAAAGCTATGAAGGCGTGACCAATGTAAGTAACTCAATGTTACGTGATCAGCTGCGTTATGATCTTTCCATTGATCGCAATGCGATTGTTTTGTCTGGTGTTGATTACGGCAATGTGACCAATGCACTCTCGACTTTCTTGGGTTCGGTGAAAGCGGCTGACCTGCAGGCTGACGATGGTTATACCTATCCGATTCAAGTGCAGGTTAACCTAAACGCTTTAGGTGACTTCAAGGTGTTGGATAAGCTTTATGTCGATTCAGAGTCTGGCCAGCGACTGCCACTGTCTCAGTTTGTATCTATTAAACAAGTGACATCTGAATCGAGCTTTAAAACCTTTATGGGTCAAGACAGCGCGGAAATTACCGCTGACTTAATGCCAGGGTTTACTCCGAGTGATGTAAAAGCGTATGTCGACCAAGCAGTACCAGAGCTACTTGATGATGCTCAGAGTTATGAATTCAACGGCATCGTAAAAGATCTTGTGGATTCAAGTGCTGGGGCGCAGGTGCTATTCGTGTTAGCGCTCGTGTTCATCTTCCTAATCTTAGCGGCGCAGTTCGAGAGCTTTGTTGATCCGATGATCATCTTGTTAACGGTTCCACTGTGTATTGTTGGTGCGGTATTGACCTTATCAGTATTTGGTCAGAGCTTAAACATCTACTCTAAGATTGGCTTGTTGACCTTGGTCGGTCTGGTGACCAAACACGGTATCTTGCTGGTGGAATTTGCCAACGAGCAGCGTAAGAAAGGTGCGACGGCGAAACAAGCGGCAATGGTAAGCGCGCGTTCTCGACTGAGACCGATTCTGATGACGTCGCTGACGATGATCCTTGGTTCATTACCATTGGCATTGGCGGAAGGACCGGGTTCGTTAGGTCGTATCAATATCGGATTGGTATTGGTTGGTGGTTTAACCGTGGGTACTTTCTTCTCTTTGTTCCTCGTTCCAGTGGCTTACGTTGGAATGGCAAACCTAAAGAATGCTGACATTCTTGCTAAGTTAAGAACGAAAGCAGCTTAACTTAGAAGCCTTTTAAATGATGCGCTGGTGAGATTGAGTAGAACACAATTTCATCAGCGCTTTTTTATGCCAAATTTCACGCTTTAAGCATGATTTTGTTTCACTTTTGAGATTTTTGTTAATAACTCCCTCCACCTTTCATAATTATGACACCCTGTCATAAAACTGTAGCAATTGACCTGTAGTCACTGATTCTCGATCGCTCTCTCATTTATTTAATTTTTGAAAATTCACAGTCTGTTAACATATAAGACTGTGTTCCAAGTCTCGTTTATGGCTGGTTCTTATTGATAGAGTGCTCACTAAAGGTCGTTATTTACATCAGATGTTTTATATGAATATTAAAAATAAACTATTTTCATTGGGTCTATTCTCAATTTTAGGGATGGTATCTCTACTATTTACCACCTCCCATTTTACAAAAACCGGTGAGCAGCTTCATGAAGCAACATTGATCACCAAAGATTTAGAAGTTCGTTTGCTTAACTTGCGTCGAAACGAGAAAGATTTCCTCCTTCGAAGTGATATTAAGTACCTAGACAAGTTTGAAAACAACTACCGTCAGTTTCAGGAGCTAGAATCTGAGCTGGCAAGTGTGCTCGAAGATTTAAGCCTCGCGAATACAGCTCAGCTAAGACAGGACATCTCCGACTACCACAAGAGCTTTACTGTGCTTGTCGGCGCATACCAAGTTTTAGGTCTATCAGATGATGAAGGTTTATTGGGTCAGTTCCACGAAGACTTGGCGGTAAGCTTTGAAAGAGCTTCAGATGAAGAGAGACTTGCCATGTACCAATTCAATGAGTTGGTTGAACAGGGCAGCCTTGATTTGAGCTTACTCTCTAATGCTCAGGCAAGCTTCTTAAACTCAGCTCAGCAGGTTGTTGATCAGAAAGTTAAAATTGGCCTAAAGCACAACGAAGGTTTACTAGGTGAGGCGCGCTCTGCTTCTCATAAGGTAGAAACGCAGTTCAAAGAGTTCTCAGCGTTGCTGAAAGACACCACCGCTGCACAACTAGCGAAACTAAACCTCATTAACAATGCTCTAAGTGGCACATTGCTCATCATCATTATCTTGTTGAGTTGGGTGATCGTTCGTTCTATTGTTGGCCGCATTGAGTCTCTGTTGTCTGTTATTCGCCGTATTGTGGATTCGAACGACGTTTCTATTCGCTCAGAGTTGAAAGGGCACGATGAGCTAGGCTCACTGGGTGAATACTTCAATCAGTTGTTAGATCAGCTAGAGAAGCTTATCTCTGCATCTCAGAAGAAGTCTCAGCAGCTCACTTCAAGCACATCGAATATGCATAATGAACTGGAATCAGTGATTAAGCAGTTTGATGTTCAAGCTAACCACACGGGCGAAATGACGGTATCGGTTCAAGAGATGGTATCTACGATTGGTGAAATCTCTGAAAGTACTGCGATTGCCGCAGAAGGTGTGCAGAAAGCACGTCTTAATGCAGATAAAGGTCGTGAGGTTGTCGTTGAGACAATCAACAACATTACGCAATTGTCTGAACGCCTATCGAGCAGCCAAGACTCTATCAGTTCATTGAACCACCATGTGGATCAGATTGGTGATGCGGTAAACATCATCCAAGGCATCGCAGAGCAGACGAATTTGTTAGCACTGAACGCAGCGATTGAGGCGGCAAGAGCAGGTGAACAAGGTCGAGGCTTTGCGGTTGTAGCAGACGAGGTTCGAGCTCTAGCAAGCCGTACGCACCAATCAACCACAGAGATAACTAACGTGGTGTCAGCGATCCAAAGCCAAATGGAAGCTTCTATGGCGGAGATTGGAGAGTGTAACTCTCAAGGTCAACGTACATTGAGTGACTCTGAATCATTGGATTCAAGCCTACAGCTGATTCTAAGTGATATGGAAGATATTCAAGGTAACTCAGAACGCATTGCTTCTGCTATTGAAGAGCAGGGTGCGGTTATGGCGCAGGTAAGTGATTCCATTACCGAGCTAAGTGCTATCTCGAATCAGAATACGGCTTCAGCTCAACATTGTTTGGTTGAGGTGGATAAAGTAGCAGCACAGGCGAGTGAGATGGACAGCGCGGTAGCGCAGTTCAAAACATCATAAGCTCGACTAGAGACAACAAATGACAAGGCGCACAACTCTGTGCGCCTTTTTGTTTGCATGACGAGTTAGTACAAATCTGATTAATTTGTCTGCCTATCCGCCTGAGGCACTAAAAATCATAGTTAAGGTTCATAGAGCTGTATATTTCGGTGTTACTTTGGTCAGAGGCAACCGTTGTGTTGTAGATATACTCAGTGTCGAATGTGAGGGCGAGATTCCCCATTAGGATGTTCTTTAAATACCCTTTGAAGTTGTAGTTGGTGTTTTCTTCACCGTAAGCAATACTTGCGTTTGCACCAATAGAAAAGCTCTCGGTAAACTGAACTGTCCCTTCGAGCGAGCCGCTAGCAATAAGCTCATAGTTCATTTGCGAGGGAAACTCCTCATCAAAGGATTGCCTTTCAGTTATACGGTAACCAGGGCCCATAGAGCCTTGCAGAGTGACGTAGTTCGTTTCATAGAAGTGTCTACCGAGACCTGTCATCGCAATCCACTGGTCGCGATAGGTACCGAACTGATCATGCTCGAATCGAATCCCGGCAACTGTATAGGTTCTTGAGTTGATGTCGTAGGTGATTCCATAATTCGTTGTATATCGGTTGGTACCATCTTCACCGTTTTCCGCGTCGGTGTAGTAAGTATCAAATTGAAATCTATGCCCCCATGTATCGCCTTTGTACCCCAAAGAGATCCCTGAGTTAATGGATAGAGACGTGCTGGTATTCTGCGAATAGATGAACCCCAATTTAGTGAGCCTTGTGTAAGGGGAATCATCGATCTCTTGTTCAACTTCAACGGAGCTAAACACTTGTGGGCTGGTGACAAGGGCAGTACTTACAAGTAGTGCCGTGTAATGACGTTTATTCATGGTTGATTTACAGCTAGATCAGTAGACAAAAGCAAATAACAAGTTGGCAGCGAGCCTGACTTAGATTGAGCTTTTGATTCTACGTATCGAGGTCAATAAGCAACCTGATTTGAGACTAAATGATTTTCAACAAGGATCGTTTAGGCGATTTTAGAAGAGGAAGCAGCAGGAATTAGGCGGATGTTGCTATCTAAGCGTTAATAAAAACGAAAAGAGCTCACGAATCGATCGAGAGCTCATTCTTTTCAAAGTACAGCTACAGCTTACTATGCTTGACGCTGTCTCTCTGGGAATAAGCTAACCGGCAGCCAAGTTTCTTCAACAGTGATTAGGCTGTTATCCATATGGCGAACTCCGACAATGTTCTGCGGGCAGGTTTAACGCCAAAGTACATTGATGTGCCAGAGCTGATTGACAACACTATTTTTGAGCCTATCAAGCCGCAAGACATCCGTCTCAAGCCAGTGCTAAAAGAGGGCAAAATGGGTTATCCAATTCCAGTGGATGATTTTGGTTTTGATATCTTATCTGCTACAGATGAAAGTAAATCTCAGTATCTTCGTAGCGCGGAAATCTTGTTCTTTGTGGAAGGGGAAGCAACGGTGACTTCAGAAGGGCAAAGCATCACATTGAAGCAGGGAGAGTCGGTTTTTGTGAGTAACAATTCAAGTGTTTACCAATATCAAGGGAATGCTATCTTGGCTCGTGCTTTCAACTAATGCCCCCGTGTTAGCTAAAAAGCAAAGAGATATCAGAGCGTTATTTAGTCATAGTTAACGCTCAATATTGGTTTGATGGTTGCTATAGAGCTGTTATAAGCAGTCACAAAGTTTGACCATGCCCGCCGTAGTTGGCGGGTTTTTTCGTTACGGATAAAAAATCACAAATCCTTAAAACGCCAAAACCCCGTTTTATGAACGGGGTAATCTAAAGCCGTGAGAAGTTACTTAGGCGACGTGAGTCATTTTGTTGATAATAAACGATTCAACCGAACCTTCAGTTGCCGCAAGGTAGTCCGCGATATGTTGGCTGCCTAAATGCTTCTCTAACAGAGTTTCTGATTCCCAATTTTCGTGGAAAACGAAGTGAGCAGGGTTGTCGTTGTCTTGGTGCAGATCGTAATTGATACAACCTTCTTCTACACGAGTAGGCTCGATTAACTTGATCAGTTCAGATTTAACAAGTTCAATGCGGTCTTGTTTCGCGAAGATAGTGGCAATAATAGTTAGCTTGCTCATTCTTTGTTCCTTGGTATTTCACTCGGTAAGTGCAAGTAATATAGGCAGTTTATAGACGGGATTAAAGAGTGCCCAAATCCAATAACTATGGATGCGTGAGTCCATAATTAAAAGAGGGTTGCTTGAGTAATAATTACAAAAAGAAAATAAAAAATGCCCAACTCAAGAGTCGGGCATTATTGAAAAAGCTTAAGCGGGAATATTAGTTATGGATTTCAGCTTTGATCCAAACCATGCGGTGATCCGAAGAGATATCTTTACCGTTACCGTAGTCGCCTACACGCTCATCATTCATTAACAGACGACCATCTTCAAATGTAGCAGGCCAGTACACGCCAGAATCTGAAATAATTAGGTTCTCTGATGGAACAACATGATCAAGACGCAGACCGCTTGTGCTTGTTACTTGACCTGGGTTTGGAGTATCCCAGTTTGCTTCTTTACATTCGCCAAGTGCTAAACACTCTGGGCCACCAAGGCTAGCTGGTGCTAATGGGCCAAACGTCGCTAAACGGTTCACTTTGTCGTGATCCATTAGTGCATTGATTGCTGTTAGGTCGCCATCGCCTTTAAGAGGATCGGCATTAAGGTCGCCCATTACTACGAACTTGGCATCATCAGCTAAACCGCCAGTTACACCTTTGTCGTCGTACATGTAGTTTTTACCTTCAATGTAATCAACCCAGAAGTTAACTTCATCAGCGTTTTGAACCTTGTTCTTACCTGTATCGAAAATCGGTGGTGTCGGGTGAGACATAAGCAGATGAATTGTGTCAGTAGTGCCATCTTCTTGTGGTATCAGGATTGGCGCGTCAACGTGGTTTTTAGAAGAAAGGCGAACTTCTGCCCACTCTTCAGCAGTGTACCAATCGTCACCACATTCCATGCCATCTGGGATCGGGTTCCAAGAATCATTACAGTTGGTGATCGTTGGCATGGTAGCCGAAGGCATATCGCTCCATTTAAACTTTTGGAAAGTACGAATGTTGTCGTGATCAATCTCGTACATAGACATTAGAGCAAACGCATATTGACCATGGTAGTTACCGAAACCCCATGCATCGCCAGGTAGAGCGCCAGCAACACCATCGTTATCCAGATCAAAGCCAAATTCATTAAGTAGGCCAGTATTAGTCGCGAAGTTTGCAAAATACTGGAACACGATTGGTTCTAATTGAATACCGTCTTGGTCAAAGCTGTTAGAGTTTTGCGAAACCGCAAGGTAGTTCAAACGGAAACCAATGATAGCGTCATTGTTTTCAGCAGTACCGTCGTTGTTGAATTCTGCCATCATAATAACCGCTGGGCGCTCAGTCTGGATGATTGCAGCTACGTTGCGAATCTGGATTACTTTAAGAGCTGTTGCGTTGTCTTCATCAGACAGCGTTTTATCTTGCCAGCCTTTAATCAGTGCATCTTGCTCTGGTTTAGTCAGCTTCATTTCTGCAACAAGATCTTCGTAGGTATAACGATCGAAAGATAGGTTGAATACTGCGATGCGTCCTTTGCTGTCTACAGGCGTCGGTTGTGGAACTTCAGGCTGAGGAACTTCTGGGTAGTAATTGTTTGTTGTTTCGTCACCGCAGCCGAATAAAAGGGTAGTAGAGATTGCTAGCGCCAGTGATGTTTTTAACATTTTCATAAAATGATTCGCTTTTGTAGTCCGTGGAACAGGAGGGCGCGCATTCTATGTTACAAAATGAAATTCCGTAAGTGACTTTGATCACAACTAGAAATGTAAGCAAACGTTTTCTTGCATTGTAAGTGTGATATTAGATGTTGCTTCAGATTTGATTAGAGTTTTTATTCAACCCAAACCATAAACAGGGTAATAAAAACGAAAAAGCGCCAAGGCTGTTTTAGCCTAGGCGCTTGATAAAAAACAGAATATGTTATTAAAAGGTTAAGCGTACTGTTCTACTGTTTGGGCCCAATTACGCTTCTGCTGTTCAAAATTGAGCTTGATTTGTTGGTAACGTACTTTAAGCAATGAGTGCTCATACTTCTTAACTACGTCGTCTCGTTTGCTCTCAAGCAACTGCTTTTTCACCGCGTAGTATTCATTCATGTTTGCAACAAGAGAGTCGAACTCTGCTTGCAGTTTCTCAGCTATTTGAATGTTGTCTGCTCGATGCATGATTTTCTGTTGGGTACGCTTTAAGAGCATCGTAGCTTCGGCTTTCTCAATTCGAGCCTGTGGCGTTTTCTTTAATTTCGACGTCAAGCCGCATAGCGACGCGCCTTTGATCAGCCATTTAGTTGGATCGTATTGCCACCAGTAAATGCCATTGCGGTAATCATTCTCAAAAATATGATGGAAGTTGTGGTAACCCTCGCCAAAAGTCAAAACCGCAAGAATACCATTATCACGTGCTGTGTTCTTATCTGTGAAAGGTTGGCTACCCCAGATGTGAGCAAGTGAGTTGATAAAGAAAGTGGTGTGATGGTTAAGTACTAGACGAACTGCACCAACCATTAGCAACATGCCAATCACGTCACCATAGATCACGCCAAGCGCGATAGGGACACCAAAATTCATGATCAGTGCTAGCAAGATGTAATGTTTATGCTGCCACATCACAATTTTGTCTTTTTTAAGATCGCGGCAATTTTCGTAATCTTTATAAATTGAGGTGTTGTAGTTGCGAATCATCCAACCGATATGCGAGTACCAAAAACCACGTTTAGCTGAGTATGGGTCTTTGTCATTGTTGTCGACATGCTTGTGATGTACTCGGTGATCAGAAGACCAGTGAAGGGCACTGTTTTGAAGTGCAAATGCGCCGCCCAAAGCAAAAAGGAATCGTAAGCTAGAATGCGCTTCAAACGCCTTGTGCGACCATAAACGATGGTAACCCGTTGTTATTGATAGATTACAAAAGCTAAAACAGATCGCCAACCAAACCCAATGCTCCGCGCCATAGCCGTTGTAGTAGCCATAAAGAGGGGCGGCAACTAGAGCCAAAAGCATACTAAAAGAGAAGATAAAAACGTTTAGCCAGATCAGAGGCGGCTTCTTATTTTGCGTTGTATTGCCAGTTGTCATCAGCATATTCCATTGAGCGTACAGATGTGCGCTAGAATATCAGCGTACACGTGTAAGTCAAGAATCAAAGTGTAAGTACCTATTAGCCGTCGGGTTTTAATAGTATGTTTTGCTTTAATTTTGTAGGTAAGTAGTATTAAATGTAGAAGTTATAAATAAATGGAAGTGCTAAGGGCTAATAAATGGAAATTAGAGTAGCTGAATATAAAGATTACGAGCGTATCGCACAGTTACATGCAGACAGTTGGAAAATCTACTATCGAGGTATTCTTGCTGACCAATATCTAGATCAGGACGTTCTAGAAGACAGATCGGTAATTTGGCAAACACGTCTTATCAACCCTCCTTTTAACCAACACGTTTTACTTCTTGAAGAAGGTGGGCTGCTTGTTGGGTTTGTATGTGCATTCGGAAATCACAACTTCGACCGTGGTACTTTTATTGATGCGTTACATGTTGATAACGCCTACCGTGGTCGTGGGATTGGCAAACGCTTGTTATCAGAGCTCTCAGAGAGACTTGAGCAATACTATGCGGATAGTGGCCTCTACTTAGAGGTGATGTCTAAAAACAAGCAAGCTATCGGTTTTTATGAGTCCATCGGTGGTAAAGAAGAGCTTGAGCAAATTTGGGATGCGCCTTGCGGCAGTAAAGTAAAAGAGAAAGTTTACTCTTGGCCTTCGCCTTCGACTTTAGCTCAGCAGCTGCAAACGCCAGCTTGATAAAGTAAGCACGATTAAAAATAGAAAGCCCCGAGGATTAGCTCGGGGCTTTTTGTTTGTGCCGTGTTTAGACTGCTGCAGTTTCTACATTGGGGTAGGAGGCGGTGCACCATGAAATGCAGTTACGTCCATTCTTCTTAGATTGGTAAAGCGCTCTATCAGCATCTTCAATCAATTGTTCAACCGAACCAACTGCGCGATCAATATGTTTTACGCCAACAGAAACTGTCACGTCCAAAGAAAGCTTTGAAGGTGATGTGAGCAAACTATCGGAAAGTTGTTGCGCCTGGGTGCTATTTAACCCTTGAGCAATAATCAGAAACTCTTCTCCACCATATCTGAAAAGGTTGCTCTTAACTGGCAGCTTTGTCTTAATCGCTTTAGCAAGCTCCTTGATAACCATATCGCCTGCTTGGTGACCGTATGTATCATTAACCGACTTAAAGTGGTCGATATCGATCATAATGGTTGTCATAGATTGATTACGATTAATGTTCGGCTCGATAACTTGGTGTAGATAAAGCCTGTTGTAGCAGCCGGTTAGAGCATCTTGGTAAGAGAGTGCTTCAAACAGGTTCGATTGTTTTCTCAGCTGGATCGCTTGCTTGCGCAGTTGTTCAGATTGAGAGAAGCGTTTGTGAACTTCTAAGTCTCTTCTTAAACTTGCTGCGGCAACCAATACGTAGGTTGCTAAATAGATAGAGATGATTTCAAGCTCATGCGCAGGTTCCGCGGCATAAAGAAGTGGCGATAAACCGATAAGATAGCTAGCCAGTATGCAGGTTAGGGTAAATAAACTGTATCGAGCAGATAGACGAGAAAAGGTACCCAGATAAATCATTACCAGAATGACGCCGCCTTGGTAGTCATAATTTCCAAAGCCAATGGCTATCCTTCCAACGACAACGAGAAACAGTGCACTCGTTATCAGTAATAAGCTCTCTAACTGTTGCAGTATGTTTGGTCGATTATTTATGCAGTAATACGCGGCTCCCGCCATCAATGCTGAAAGAATGACGCGCAGAACAATAGGCATGATGCACTGGTCACCAAAATGAATGAAGTCGGTGATGATAAAGGCTAGAAATATAGTGATCGGTAGGTAGATGAAATTGACATACGGCAGGTATATTTCATTATCAAAATAGGTTTTGAAACGCTGGTTTTGAAAACCGGGATATGAACGCATCTTAAAATTCGCTACGGGATCACAAAATAATGCGTCAGTATGTCTATGAAACTCACTAATGTAAATTTTAGATTTTATTTATGTGACAAGATATTAGTTCTATCAATGACGGGGTAATGCTGAGAAGTGACGCCCTAACGATATCATTAGGGCGCGAAAAGCCGGAAAATTCGCGTAACGAGTTTACGCGAATGTGGGCATAATTAGCGCTTGTTCTTCAGGTAACGCTTACGACGCTCTTCTTTTTTCTTTGCTTTCTCTTCAGCTTTACGTAGTGCTTCCTGCTCTACTTCGATCAGCTCTTGTGTGATCATCTCTGGTAGCTCTAGAGTCACTTGACCTAGTGTGCCGTTGCGCAGTTCATGAAGTAGAATTTCTGAACATTTATGCAAATCGATATGACCGCCCGCACGCAGTGCACCGCGCTTGCGACCGATCTCTTCCATCAATTCAATGTCTGATTCTGGCAGCTCTTCGATTTGGTAACGCTCTTTCAGTAGGTGAGGGTATTGCTTCGCCAAGTATTCTACCGTGTAGAAAGCTACTTCATCGTATTCCATTGCAGTATCTTTTACTGCACCAGTTGCTGCTAGGCGGAAACCACTGTGTGGGTTTTCCACTTTTGGCCACAAGATTCCCGGAGTATCCGAAAGCACCACACCGTTTTGTAGGTTGATGCGTTGCTGGCGACGAGTAACTGCAGGTTGGTTACCTGTTACAGCGATCGTACGACCTGCTAGACAGTTAATGATGGTTGATTTACCAACGTTTGGAATACCCATGATCATGGTACGAATGTTTTTACCGATCTCTTCACGGTGAGGTGCTAACTTACGTACCAGCTCCATGATGTGATTCACTTCTTCTTTAACGCTGGTGGTAATCGCGATCGCTTTCACACCTTGCTCTTTTTCAAAATGCTCAATCCACATTTGAGTTAGTTCTGGATCAGCAAGGTCGCGTTTGTTTAGAACTTTAACTACCGGTTTACCTGCTTTGATCTCTGCAATCATTGGGTTTTCTGAACTAAATGGAATACGCGCATCTAGTACTTCAATGATAACGTCAACTTTAGGGATAACTTCTTCGATTTCTTTGCGGGCTTTGTGCATGTGGCCCGGAAACCATTGGATAGACATAGAGATAAACCTTGTAAAAATATTTTGAGCACATTGTAAGGGTTCGATAGGGCGTGTAAAGCTATATAGGCTTTGCACTGCCATATATCAGTAGAAAAACAGCCAAGTGCTTTAGTTTATTGAGCTTAGCACAGTCTGAAGTCGACTTATCTTGTTTTACGTCGAGGGTAGGCGGAGCTTTTTGAAGGCAAAAATAAACCCTATATTGTGATTAGCAACATAGGGTTTTGTTCAGTTATTTGGTCGCAAGCCGTAACTAAAGAACGGCTTTAAGCTCTGTTAGGAAGCGAGCGATATCTGCGCTAGAGATATCACGGTGTGTCACAAAGCGAATAGGGTTACTCGGTGTGATAGTGATCTCTTTTGCTGCCAGCTTGTTCGCGATTGCTGCGATGTCGACGCTATCATCTAGCTTGGCGAATACGATGTTAGTTTGAACAAAGTCAGGGTTCACTGAGAAGCCTGGCAATTCGCTAAGGCCAATCGCGAGATCTTTCGCGTTTTTGTGGTCGGTTTTCAGTTGCGCTACGTTTTCTGTAAGCGCCATTTTACCTGCTGCCGCCAAGATACCAGCTTGACGCATACCGCCCCCCACCATTTTTCTTAGGCGACGTGCTCTAGCGATATACTCTTTGCTGCCTAGAAGCAGTGAACCAACCGGAGCCCCCAGACCTTTAGATAAACAGATGGTCATTGAGTCAAAGTGCTGAGCGATCTCTTTAACGGGAACATCTAATGCCGCCGCTGCGTTGTAAACACGAGCACCATCTAAATGCAGTTTTAAACCGTGCTTGTTGGTGAACTCACGAGCTTCGGCCAAGTAAGAAAGTGGCAGAACCTTACCATTGATGGTGTTTTCTAAGCTCAGTAGCGTTGTGCGAGCGAAGTGGCTGTCGTCAGGCTTAATTGCACTTTCGAGTTTGCCAAAGTCTAAAGTACCGTCTGGGTTGTTCTCGATCGGTTGTGGTTGAATTGAACCGAGAACTGCGGCACCGCCCGCTTCATATTTATAGTTGTGAGCTTGCTGTCCACACAAGTATTCATCACCGCGACCACAATGGGCCATTAATCCTAGAAGGTTGGCTTGCGTGCCCGATGAAGTGAACATGGCGGCTTCAAAACCTGCTTCTTCGGCTGCCCACTGCTCTAAGTCATTTACAGTCGGATCATCACCGTAGACATCGTCGCCAACCTCTGCGTTAGCCATAACTTGGCGCATAGCCTGACTTGGTTTGGTGACGGTATCAGAACGAAAGTCCATATTTATCTCCTATAGGTAGCCGCAAAGCTGGGCTTTACTTAAACACGCGATAGTTTTGGTATCGGTAATTTGGTCGTTACGAATTTTTTGTTGAAGCTCTTCAATAGTCAGCTCAAGCACTTCAATGACTTCGTCATCATCACAGCTAAAGCGTGTGGTTAGGTTGAGCTCTGATGCAACGAATAGGTGCTGGATCTCATCACAGAAGCCAGCGAGTGGAGTCACTTGCCCCAAACTTTGAAATTGACCAGCACTGTAACCAGTCTCTTCTTCAAGTTCTCGTTTCGCACAATCTAAAGGTGTTTCACCTTGTTCCATCGTGCCTGCTGGGATCTCTAACAGCCATTTTTTTAACGAAGGTCTAAATTGATTGATGAGAATGACCTTTCCGTTAGACGTGATGGGAAGTATGACTGCTGCGCCAGGGTGTTGAATCGTAGTGTGAGTTATTGAGGACCCGGTGGGTAATTTAACATCCTCTTCTATAAGTGAGATGCTTTTCCATTTGTGGATTATTGTTTTCATGGAGTGGTAGTCACTTTCCTTGCCAATTGCCGGACATATAAGACGTCGACCACCATAACGCCAAATATGTCGAAAATAAAAGAAAAATTCTGAATGCGTTCCCAGAAACCCATCACACATTGTGACTCTATTCTCAAAATTGGAATCTTTGATTACACCAAAATTACCAACCTAACCATCTGATATAAATGCTACTCAACAATAAAATACACTTGTAACAAAGTGCTAACAAATGTATAAAAACATATCTACACTCTTAATTATCTTGAAAGTTTCCGGAGTTTTGCTGTGATGAACCCTTCTGTATCCTCCCATGCTGACAAAGCATTACTCTCCGAACGCATTAACAAGCTTGCTCAAGCCTTATCTGACGGTGTTTACGAACGTGAAGACACCATTAAACTTTGTTTACTTGCTGCGCTCGCAGGCGAAAGTGTTTTCTTGCTTGGTCCTCCGGGTATCGCGAAGAGTTTGATCGCGAAACGTTTAATACAAGCTTTCGATAACAGTAGCTACTTCGAATATTTGATGACGCGCTTCTCAACCCCAGAAGAAGTTTTTGGTCCATTGAGTATTCAAGAATTGAAAGACAATGGTCGTTACGTGCGTTTAACTGAGGGTTACTTGCCAACCGCTCAGGTTGTTTTCCTTGATGAGATTTGGAAAGCAGGTCCGGCAATCCTTAACACGCTATTGACCGTTGTTAACGAAAAAACCTTTAAAAACGGCAGCGATATCGAACGTGTTCCGATGCGACTGCTAGTTTCTGCATCCAACGAATTACCTGATGAAGACAGCGGCCTAGAGGCACTTTATGACCGTATGCTGGTGCGCGTGTTCGTCAACCGTATCCAAAATAAGCAAAACTTTAAGTCGATGCTAACTACGGGTACACCTCAAGAAGCGACCATCCCACCGGGTCTGGCTATCACTGATATTGAATATCACCAATGGCAGAAAGAGTTGGATCGTCTAGAGCTTAACGATAACGCATTCGATAAGCTTTATGAGCTTAAAACCATGCTTGAAGAGACAGTGAAGAAGCAGGGCGGCGCAATGTCAGACTCAGATCTTTACGTGTCTGACCGTCGTTGGAAGAAAGCCGTTAAACTGCTTAAAGCAAGTGCCTTCTTCAGTGGCCGTGATACCGTGAATCCGCTTGATATCATGTTACTTCAAGATTGTTTGTGGCATAGCCCAGAGTCTCGAGACGTGGTTCGTAGTGTCGTTAATGACTTTGCGTTGAACCGAGCGTTTGACCAACAAGAATCCAAACACCAAATCGAGCTAGCACGTGAAGAGCTTGAAGAGATTCAAGAGGATGTAGAGTCAACTCTATCTGTATCTCTTTCAATGGAAACGAGCAGCGGTCTACTGCGTAAAGACATTTACCAGCACGATATCAAGAACGCGAAAATGTACAGCGTTGGCAGTGCCTACAACCTAGTGAAACTGGTACTACTGCAAAGCAATATGTCAGTGTCTGAATCTGAAAAAGGCGATAGTCGTTGGGTTTACGTTGCTAAAGATGATTTCGACCGCGTGATCAAAGAAGGTCATGGTGACATCTATGGTTATGTAAATGAAAACAAAAACCTATGTCGCCTAAAGCTGGATTTAGATGCATCCAACCAACTCGTTATCAAAGACATTGCTAACCGTTCAGTGTTAGTGAGTGTTGTGACTTCTGACGGTCTGGACAAAGAGCTATACGACAAATGGTTAACAGGTGCAGAAGCCGCGCTTAAACAGCTTCAAGACGCAGAGTTTAACCTTAAAAAAGTGCGCTCAGATTTCCATGGTGCGCTACCACATAACTTTATTGACCCTGAATTACCGAAGGCGATGGAAGCAAGCTTGCAATCCATCACTCAAGATCTTGAGACCACACAGGTTAAGAGCAGTAAGATCGTTCAGCGTATCAAGTTCATGAGCCAATACTTCGAGTAAGGGGACCCTATATGTTAGGAGCAGACGGATTAAATCTGGCTTTAATGGTTGCAGACTCTGGCATCATTGATACTGCAATGAACGACTTATTGGCCCGCTCGCAAGTGATGATGGCGGCGGAAAACAAAGGTGTTAAAACCTCTGTTAAAAACCATTTAGTTAAGTGGCGCGGCAAGGTGAAAAAACGCGTCACCAAAGTCTGTGAAACCGATCGATTCCAACAAGAAATAGCCCTTTACCAAGAAGTGATTCACTGGAATGAAGAGCAGTTTTTTGAAGAGATCGACTCGGTGATCAAAAAGCTGGAGTGGCACTCTGCGTTTTATCTACAAGCTCGCCGTTTGCTTGAACACAATAAGGGCGTATATAACGCCATGTTCCCGCATTACTTCTGTGACCAGTGGTACCAAGCCCTGTCTGAAGCGATCAAACAAGCTCAGGTGACTGAGCTTGAAGCAAGCAAAGAGAAAGTGCTTGCTGACCTATACCAGCGCATGGAAACCATGAAAAACATGGACAAAGTGACGGAGTCTGGTGATGAAGGCAGTGTAGGGCGCTTGTGGGATATGGCGTCAGCCAAGCTGAGCAAAACTGACCTTACAGTAATGAAGCGTCATGCAGAGTTCCTTAACAAGCACAAAGGGCTTCAAGAGATTGCCGAGAAGCTTGGTCGTATGGCTGGTTTAGAAGATGACCCGTCACTGCACAAAGCACCGGTTGAAGAGCTTCAGATGGTCGAAGAAAAAGCCGATGAAGCGGTAGACGATATTGTCGGTATTCACGAAAGTGACGACCTTAATAAGATGCTGCCAAACGAAACCATGTTCTTGGCTTACCCAGAACTCGAAGTTATCTTCTACAAGCATTTAGCTGATAAGCGTTTATTGAGTTACCGCTCTCAAGGTAAATCTCGAACTTTAAGAAAAGTGAAAGCGCAAAAACCAGATGCTAAGAATGTCGACATCGAGAAAGGGCCGTTTATCGTCTGTGTTGACGCCTCTGGCTCGATGAGCGGCTTCCCTGAGCAATCGGCTAAAGCTATGGCTTATGCGTTGATGCAAATTGCATTGGCGGAAGAGCGTGACTGTTACGTAATTCTGTTCTCTTCAGAGCAAATCACTTATGAGTTAACTCGTCAGGACGGATTGCGTGAAGCGAGTGACTTCTTAAGTTACTCATTCCACGGCGGTACCGATTTAGAGCCAGTATTGATGAAGTCGATTGATCTCATGATGGGCGATAAGTACAAGAACGCAGATTTGGTTGTGCTTTCTGACTTTATTGCGCCTAAGCAGTCCGATGAGATGATTGCGCAGGTTGAGAAATTGAAACAGCACAAGAACCGCTTCCACGCTGTGAGTCTTTCTAAATATGGCAACCCTCAATTAATGAGTATGTTTGACCACTGTTGGTCGTACCATCCAAGCCTCGTTGGGCGTTTAATGAAAAAATGGTGATGTAAATTGCTGTACGATTTCTGTCTGAATAGGTGGAAGGTGCAGCAATTTGATTTAAATGTCAGCAAACGGAATTTAAATACACATTTTTATTTGACTATCCTTTCTCAATCCGTAAAGTAAGCACCCGAACACAGCGGGACAACATCCTAACGTGTTGAAATAAAAAGGCGCCTTGGCAGAGTGGCTATGCAGCGGATTGCAAATCCGTGGACCTCGGTTCGACTCCGGGAGGCGCCTCCATTCAAACTTCGAGTTTGAATACAGAAAACCTGTGTTGCTATAAATTTTGTAATGTTGATTCACTTCGACATTAAAGATGGTGTTTACGAATCGTAACGGCATCGCAATAAAGAATTGCGTGCCCTGGTGGTGGAATTGGTAGACACAAGGGATTTAAAATCCCTCGGCGTTCGCGCTGTGCCGGTTCAAGTCCGGCCCGGGGCACCATCTATTTCTCTTCTAAAGAGACACGTAGTTACCTTAGACTACGACAATCAAATTAAGGCGCCTTGGCAGAGTGGCTATGCAGCGGATTGCAAATCCGTGGACCTCGGTTCGACTCCGGGAGGCGCCTCCAATACCCCAAAAGCCCCAGCATAAATGCTGGGGCTTTTTTGGTCTGTTTTCTTGAATTTGGTATACACGACAATAGTTCAGGAAAAATTCAACTCTGTGAAAGCAATTTACACCTTACATGAAGGCAGAATTACTTGTATGGGCTTATTGTGTTTCGAATCCATTTCTTTAGGTTGCTTTAGTTGGATAAGTAGTAGTTGAATTATCACGACTCAAATAATGCCCTTCAGACTAGTTTATTCTGATAGGTAATCAGTCTCAATATATAGGCTCTATGGAAAAAAGTTGTCTAATCAACATAATATAAATTACGGTGTACGGACAAATTGTTAATGTGTGATTGAATTTAGAAATTTTGTTTTAGGAAAGTGTATTTGGTTAATGAGTCATGATTTAATTTTTCCTTCACTGCTATTGATGATTTTGTTAATTCAACAAAATTGGTTTAGATAAATAGAAAACAAACTAAGGGTTAAAGTTCTTGCTCTATTGTTGATTTTGAGTCAATCAGTTAATATAATTTGAAGCCTTTTAATATGCTATGATTATATAAATGAATTCAAAGCTAAGATGTAGTCTTATTCTTTTATGCAGCCTAATTTCTGCATGTTCATCTAGCATCGACTCTGATCATCAAAGTTTGGAAGTTAGCAAGAACGAATCAAATACTTCAACAGACATTAAAACTCCTAGTATTGCTGCGACCCCGAAGCAACCCGATAACGGCCATACAACAGAAACTACAATAGAACACTTGTCCGCACCAGACTCAAAGCAAAAAGCTGATGAGGCTAAGGTTTCAAAAAAAATTGTTAAAAATATTGTAAAGCAAGAAGATAGTAGTAATTTTGAGCCTAAAGAGCCTAAAGAGCCTAAAGAGCCTAAAGAGCCTAAAGAGCCTAAAGAGCCTAAAGAGCCTAAAGAGCCTAAAGAGCCTAAAGAGCCTCTCGTATTTCCACAATTTTTTGCCCCAGAGAAATATCAGCACCCACTACAATACTCACAAAAACTAAGTTTCATGATTGGGGAAGACGAACACGGTTATTACCTGTATGGAGAAGGCCCTATTGTGCAAGGTGCATACAATAAATTTCTTAGATATGTCGAACACTTTGAGAAGAAGGGGCTCACACTCAACCGTTTGATGCTTCATAGTCCGGGGGGAGTCTTAGATGAAGGCGTTCTTATCGGATTGTATCTGCATGAGAATAACTGGGATACTGATGCTGATAAATATATGCGTTGCTATTCTACGTGCGGATTTATATATGCAGCTGGAACTCAAAAGCGAATACAAAACGGGGCTGAGATTGGTTTCCATCGACCATATATACCAAGTAAACCGGATACACCAGAGTTCATAGAAGCCGTGTATAAGGAATATCTCGACTATTGGAAAGTAGTTGATGGTGATATGGATTTGTACAACATGTTTATGGCTGAATATGGTCGTGATGACATGCTGATCCTTAAAACTCAAAACATACGTAGATACTTTTCCGTAGAGATGTATTAATGAAAATAGAAACTTCAAAACTCCCTGAACACTTGGGATTAACCTTGATGCTTTATGTCATGGGTGCCATGATCATAATTTTCAATGTAAAAGGATACGATGTTCTTTTTGCTGCTGACCCTTTAATCCCATTTATACCGATTTCTCCATTTGGCATTCTATTGGGCTGTGCAGAAATAGCTGTGCTAATTTGGACATCAGCAGTTATCAAAGAGTGGAGTGTATCTAGTCGAGTTCTTAAAGTTTCTATGTTTGTTCTTGTCCCATCTTTTTGGTTTCTATGCTACGCGGGTGTAAATAGTTACCTGGACTCGTTAGCTACAGAAGAAATTCGCAAAGTTGAAGAAGCGAAGACACTAACTTCTAACAGTGAAGAATATTTGACTACGTTACTAACGAATGTTGAAAAGTTTGAACGCCAGTTGACAGAGATTAGAACTGAACAGGCTTCAATAAATAATCAGATATCTCTTAAAAACAAACAGATTCAAGAGCTTAATGATCAAGCTAGTGATCGAAGATTAAAGGCCTTAGATTGTTCTGCTGTCGCTGATTGCGCATCCTCTGTAAAGGCTTTTGAAGACCAGGCTGCTCGCATTGCAAGTGATGTATCGAACTTAAATACTACTCGAGATAGTAATCAACAACGCTTAACTCGTATTCAAGATAATTTGGATAAGACTCAAGCTGCAATCGATGAACGTAAGTTAGAAAATACACAGAGTAAGAATCAATTTGCAGGCACTGAGTCGGGATTTATTTTAAAGAAAGCTGCTTATGAAAAAGCTGTTGTCTCGGTATTTGCTTTGTTTAATGTTGAGGTACAAAGACCTTTTGACCTATTTATGATGCTTGTCTCTGGGCTGATATACCCTGTGTATTTCTTGCTCAACCTGTTTTTGTCTCTTAACTCGGAAGAGAACAGAATTGCGAGAGAAAAACGTTTAGAGAGTAAGAAAGTCAGGCACACATTGCTTCAGAATATTGCGCGTTCTTTGAGAGCTAGAACTCTTAGAAAGAAAAAGACGAGCTTAGATAGTCTTGCAGATAGTATGAAGCTGCGACGGAAAAGGAAATCTCGTCGTGAAGTCACTTACCGAAAAATGATTCGTTACACGAGAGTTTGGGCCCATCGTCGAAATAAAACTCGAGAAGTTGAAGTAGAAAAAATTAAAGAGATTCCTACAGAAGTGGAAGTAGAGAAGATAATTGAGGTTGAAGTCCCAGTCGAAGTCGAAGTTGAGAAGATCGTTGAGATTGAGAAGGTTGTTGAGAAAGAGGTTGAAGTAGAAAAGATTGTTGAGGTCGAAAAAGTTGTCGAAAAAGAAGTTGCGGTAGAGGTCGACAAAATTGTCGAAGTACCAACGGAAGTTCCAGTATATGTAGATAAGATTAAACCTGTTCCTGAACCAATGTTCATTAAAGACCCTCAGGTAATCATCCATGAACGAATTATCCCAGTACCAGCAGATATTACAGGTAAAGAGCTAGAGGAATTAATTAATGCGCAGCCTCGACTTAACACAACTATACCAGATTCGGATGCAGCAAATGATTTCGCAACTGAATCAGAAAAATCAGAGCAACCAGAACACGACTCAGACCGAAACACAAAACAACCTGCATAATGAACCCCAAATAGAGCCAACGTCTACTCCAGTGGGTAGTGCAGAAGAAAACGTAAAAAATACAGTTGCTAGTCATCCTGAGAACTCAGAGCTAGCAGCTGTAAAACAGGCAACATTCATCGAAGAGGAACGTTCAAAGCTCAATAAGCAAAAGAATCGCAATTCGCACATTGAATTACAGATCGCGAATGAGCAACGAAAAGCGGCAGAGGCTAATCGTCGAGCCGCTGAAGCCAATGCAAAGGCTCTCTCTAAAGAGGCAAGTGCAAGGAAAGAGAGTTCAGATGGTGTTTGGAATAGTAGATTAGACAGAGTGCTAAGATGGTTAAAGCTAGCTTTTTTGCTTGTGCTACTAATTGCTACCACAATTGCCGGAGCTTTGGGGCTTTACTATTTGTATCGAATGGTAACGGAAGAGCCTATTATTAAAACGGTTACAGAAACAGTAACTGAGACTATTGAAAAAGAAATTATTCCTGAAGAGTGTACTCAAGTACGTAGGAACGGTAAGGTTTACGTTAGTTGTGATGGTGTCACGGTACAAGGTGCTCCAACCATCGCTGAAAGCGGCCTGGATGAAATTCCCGAACTTATCTCGGAATAGCGTGGTTTGGATGTGCGGTTAAAGTTTTGTACAGGATTTATGTGTTTGTATTTACTATGATTAGTGTTGGCTGGATACCAATAGATACGAGTTAATGCAGATAGTTCGTACTCTCTCATAGTTAGAGCCAAGCTCTGCAAGTCCGTGGACCTCGGTTCGACTCCGGGAGGCGCCTCCATTATTCAATCAAACCAGTCCTAGTGACTGGTTTTTTTGTATCTGAATTTTGGCTCTTGTTTTAAACACTTCTATATCTCGTTAAAGTATCTATATTTCATCAACACACCTTCAAAGCGGGTTCCATACTACTTTGGTATTACACAAGTCACATATTGACAAATCATACCCAACTTGTTTCATTATTGAGTCGAAACTCTCATAAAATCAGTTGCATAGGTGAGACTATAAAACACTAACTCATGTTCTAAGTTTTATAAGAGGCTCTAAATTATGCAATTTAGTCTAAAGAGGAAGATGGTTTCCTCTGTGGTTTTGGCGATTGCGGTGACATCTGCCATTTTACTTTTCATTGGCTACAAAACGTTTCAAACCAATAGCTGGCAAGCGATAGAGAGTGAAAGCCGAAATACGCTCCATGCTCACGCCAAAGGCATTAGTGATTGGTTTCATGACAAGAAACAAGCAGTAAACGGATTACAACAACAAATCTCATTGAACCCAGACCTCGATGTGGTGCCTCACTTGCGCCAAACCTTGGTGTCAGGTGGGTTTGGCCTCAGTTATTTTGGAAACAAAGAGGGTGAGATGTTCCGTCATGATCCTTCTTTGAATAAACCCGGTTATGACCCACGTGTTCGCGGTTGGTACAAAGAGACGCTGGCGGCGAACAGAGCAATTACCACCAAACCTTACGTGAGCGTCACCATGCAAACCTTGGTGGTTACGCTGACGGATCCTGTGTTTGAAAATGGTCAAATCGTTGGGGTAGCAGCGTCTAACCTCGCTCTAGATAAGTTAATTCAAGACGTATTGGCGATTCCAGTACCGGGTGATGGTCGCGCTATTTTGATCGACACTCAAGGCACAGTGGTTGCGCATAGTAACAAAGACTTCATCCTCAAGAAGATCACCGATATTGCGCCCGAGCTAAACGTCGCGAGCTTAAACTCAGCAGCAGCGAATTTAACGACACTTTACGCAGACGTAGATGGCGTAGATAAAGTGATTATGGCGGAACCAATCAAAAATACCGATTGGATGCTTGTGATTGAGATGAACAAAGAGGTCTTGGAACAACCGCTATTTACCATGTTAATCAACCAAGTCACGACAGGTTTGATTGTACTTATCGTAATGGCTATCGCGACCTCATGGTTTGTTGCTCGCCAACTTGTTGAATTAGGTCGAGTAGGTGAAGCCTTAGCTGACATCGCAGAGGGCGAAGGTGATTTAACACGCAGGCTAACAGTATCTAGCCATGATGAAGTGGGGCAATTGGCTGATAAGTTCAATACCTTCATTGATCGTCTCCACGAGATGATGAAAAACGTGAATAACGTGTCCTCAGCAATGACCCATGGTGCAGAACACGCCAACCAAAGTGCGATGAAGCGAAGCGAGAGCGTTGGCAAGCAGCAAGATGAAATCACCATGGTTGCAACAGCGGTAACTGAAATGGCGACAGCAACGTCAGAGATTGCATCTAACGCAGATAATACCGCAAAGAGCGCGACTCACTCAGTAGAGTTGAGCGAGCAAGGCTTCCAGCAAATGGAGAAAAGCCAAGCCTCAATCAATGAGTTGGCTAATGAGTTAACTGGTGCTGTATCCATCATCAGTGAGCTTGAAGAGCACGGTCAGCAAATCGCGACGATTCTGGCAACGATTCGTGAGATAGCCGAGCAGACCAACTTACTGGCACTTAATGCTGCGATTGAAGCCGCGCGTGCGGGTGAACAAGGCCGAGGCTTTGCCGTTGTTGCTGATGAGGTGCGCGTATTGTCGCAAAGAACACACGCATCGACTGAAGAGATTGAAGACAAGATCAAACGACTTCAACAAGCAACTAATGGTGCGGTTAAAGTGATGAACCAGAGCCATGATATGGCGCGCACCAGTGTGAATGACGTTAACTTAGCGGGTGAGAGCTTAGAGCAGATCCGTGAAGCGATTCAGGTGATCAGCGATATGGCGACCCAAATTGCCTCCGCTGCGGAAGAGCAATCGCTAGTAACCGCTGAAATTAATACCAATACCGAATCGGTGCGTGAGGTAAGTGATGTGATGGCCGTAGACGCTTCCGATGCTGTTGTTCAAGCTGACCAACTTAACCAGTTAGCTAACGACCTTAAGCAAGAGCTGAGTCGATTCAAGCTATAAAGACAACGCATCTTAGTAACACAACCAATCAAGCGCAGGCTATCGAGTCTGTGCTTTTTCGTTTTTAGCCCGCACTGTAACTCGCAGTTAAGACTTCACTCCGCCAACTATAAGCAAAAAGTATAAGCATAAAACGCTAAGCATCTGTATTTCTTGCTATCTGCTTCTCTTGCAGTAACCTTATTGCCAATCGTTAAGTCTTTTGAAAGAAGCGCATGAAAAAGTCTCAGGTATTAGCAGAGAAACTGAAAAATCAAATTGAGCACAATATCTGGTTGAGTGGTGAGAAACTGCCATCGATCAGAAATGCATGTAAGCGCTATAAACTGAGTATCGAGACGGTTCTCCAAGCATACCAACAGCTTGAAGCTGCCGGCTATATCTATGCTAAGCCAAAGTCAGGCTATTTTGTATTACCTCGTCGAAACGTACTGACGGGGAGTGAGAGCAATTCAAAAGCCATCACGCCTTATTCTGTAAGGATTAGCGATCTGCTTTACGACGTGCTTCAAAAGGCCAAAGATCCAAGTATTATCCCACTCAGTTCTGCTTTCCCAGATCCGTCTTTGTTTCCTCACCAAGCCTTGTCGCGAAGCCTCGCTAGTGCCAGTCGTCAAATGCCAGACAATAGCATGCTGACCAACTTGCCTCCCGGCAATCAAACTTTAAGAAGACAAATTGCGCAGCGTTATCAGGTGAATGGACTCAATGTTCTACCGGATGATATCGTCATCACTTCTGGGGCAATGGAAGCGTTGAGTTTGTGTTTGCAGTCTTGCACTGAACCAGGTGATTTGGTCGCCATAGAATACCCCGCCTTTTATGGCGTACTTCAAACCATAGAGCGATTAAACCTAACGGCGGTAGAGATCCCAACAGACCCAGAGACTGGGATCGACCTTGATGTGCTCTCTTCAGTATTCTCATCCATGGATATCAAAGCGTGTTGGTTTATGACCGCGGCTCAGAACCCAGTAGGGTATTCAATGAGCTGCGAAAACAAGCAGCGCCTTGCTCAGCTGGTGAATCATCATAATGTGCCTATGATCGAAGACGATGTGTATCGAGAGCTATTCGTGGGCAGCGATTCGAGCCTGCCAGCGAAAGCTTATGATAAGAATGAAAATATCTTGTTATGCGGATCGTTTTCCAAGTCACTCTCGCCCGGCTTTCGTATTGGTTGGGTTGTTGCTGGCCAACAAGCGCTCAAGATCCAACGTCTACAACATCTAGCGACATTATCGAGCAGTATCCCGATTCAATTGGCACTGTCCCATTATCTGACGTATTACAGCTACGATAACCACCTCAAGAAGCTGCGAAAGGTACTCCATGAGCGCAAGCAGGATCACATCAGCTTGCTTACTGACTGTTTGCCCTCAGATACGGTTATTCATCAAACGCAGGGCGGGTACTTTATTTGGATTGAGCTACCGAAGAATGTTTGCGTGGAAGCGCTTTATGATAAAGCGCTCGAGCACAATATTTCTGTTGCTCCCGGAATCATCTTTAGCGGTGATAAACGTTTTAATCACCATATCCGACTCAATAGCTCTTATGCTTGCGACGACAAGATAACGCAGGCGATCAAAACCTTAGGAGAGTTAGTTAGCGAGTTAAGTAACGACAAGCGAGAGTCAGTCTGAACTCTGCACCTTATCTGTTACGAATCTTCCAATCTGTTCTATTTTTTAGTCTCTGATCTGTTCTAGTTTGGTTCGAGAGAACTGTGCTGAAATACGCTCCAACTTATGTATGAAAGTCATCATTATGATGTTTGGAGCTTTAATGTTTGATGTTGTTGAATTATCGCGCTTGCAGTTTGCGTTGACGGCAATGTTCCATTTCCTTTTCGTCCCTCTAACCATTGGTATGTCGTGCTTGTTAGCCATTATGGAGTCTATCTATGTGCTAACAGGAAACAAAATCTACCAAGACATGACTCGCTTCTGGGGCAAACTTTTCGGAATCAACTTTGCGTTAGGAGTGACAACTGGCCTGACGATGGAGTTCCAGTTTGGTACCAATTGGTCTTACTATTCTCATTATGTCGGCGACATCTTTGGTGCGCCTCTTGCCATCGAAGCGCTGGTGGCATTTTTCTTAGAGTCGACGTTTGTTGGGCTATTTTTCTTTGGTTGGGAACGTTTGTCTGCACGCCAACACCTAGTGGTCACATGGTTAGTGGCTTTGGGATCGAGTTTTTCGGCGTTATGGATCTTGGTCGCCAATGGTTGGATGCAAAACCCGATTGGGTCGGAGTTTAACTATCAAACCATGCGAATGGAGATGATCAGTTTCGCTGAAGTTGTACTCAACCCTGTTGCACAAGTGAAGTTTCTACATACCGTGTCATCAGCTTATACCTGCGGTGCAATGTTCATTCTCGGCGTGAGTGCGTATTACTTGCTGAAAGGGCGAGACGTTGAATTCGCCAAGCGCTCATTCGCTGTTGCGTCTTGTTTTGGCATGGCATCAATTATCTCGGTTCTGGTACTCGGAGATGAGTCAGGCTACGAACTGGGCGATGTTCAGAAGGTGAAACTGGCCGCCATTGAAGCTGAATGGCACACAGAACCAGCGCCTGCCGCATTTACTCTTTTTGGCTTACCTAACCAAGAGAAAGGTGAAACCGATTATGCGGTGAAAATCCCTTATCTGATGGGAATCATCGCCACGCGTTCACTGGATGAACAAGTAACAGGGCTCCATGATCTTCGAGAGCAACATATTGATCGTATCCGCAACGGCATGATTGCTTATGATTTGCTGGAACGCTTGCGTGCTGGTGATAACTCAAATGCTACAACAGAAGCGTTTGATGAAGTTAAGCATGATCTCGGCTATGGTTTACTGCTTAAGCGTTACACCGATACTGTCACTGACGCGACCGAACATCAAATCCAAATGGCGGCAGACGACTCCATTCCAACCGTTTGGCCACTGTTTTGGTCATTCCGCATCATGGTTGGCTGCGGTGTGGTTATGTTGATTGTGTTCGGTGCTGCTTTCCTTCAAACCTACCGTAAAAAATTCACAGCGAAACCTTGGGTTCTTAAAGCGGCCTTGTGGTCGATTCCTCTGCCTTGGATTGCCATTGAAGCCGGTTGGTTCGTTGCAGAGTATGGCCGACAGCCTTGGGCGGTAGGGGAAGTGCTGCCAGTTAGCATGGCGGCCTCGCATCAAACCGCTGAGGATGTTCTTCTCACCTTAGCATTGATCATGGCGCTCTATACAGTCTTCATCATTGTAGAAAGTTACTTGATGGTGAAAGTCGCGCGCAAAGGCCCAAGCAGTTTAAAGACCGGTCGCTATCACTACGAGCAAGGCGATCACTCAGTTAAAGCCAAATTGGCACTGCAAGCACAACAATAAATGGAGTCGTTATGTTTGAATATGAAACGTTAAAAATGATCTGGTGGGTGCTGATCGGTGTGTTGTTGATTGGCTTTATGATCACCGATGGGTTTGATATGGGTGTTGGTGCTTTATTACCTATTATTGGTAAAACCGACACAGAGCGACGCGTGATGATTAACTCCATTGCACCGCATTGGGACGGTAACCAAGTGTGGCTTATAACGGCAGGTGGTGCATTGTTTGCGGCATGGCCTTTAGTTTACTCGACAGTATTTTCGAGCCTGTACATCGCTATGTACTTAGTTTTGATTGGTTTGTGGCTACGTCCGCTCGCACTTGAGTATCGCGCCAAAGTAGAAAGCCAACAATGGAGAGATGTGTGTGACTACGCGATTGCATTTGCTGGTGTATTCCCAGCACTGTTGTTCGGTGTTGCTTTCGGTAACCTATTACAAGGGATACCTTTCTCATTAAACAGCTTACTAATGGTGACTTATCACGGAAGCTTTTTAGACTTGATTAACCCGTTTAGTTTACTGAGTGGCATTGTGGCCGTGACAATGTCACTACTGCAGGGGAGCACTTGGCTGTTGCTGAAGACTAAGCACACTATCTATGGTAAAGCGCGTACTGTTGGCCAAATGAGTGCATGGGCAGTATTCATCTTGATGGTGATAGGTGGGTTAGTGCTTGATGAGCTTATGGGCTATCAAGTGGTTGGTTTGCTTGATCATAATGGTGAATCAAACCCTCTAAACAAAACGGTAATTGCGGGGGCTGGGTTATGGTTAAGTAACTTCGAGACGTACATATGGATGTGGTTTGCACCTATTGGCAGTGTCGCGTTTCCTGTTATGACGTTCTTCTGTATCAGGCTATCGAAAGACCTGATGGCATTTGTCAGCTCTAGCTTAACCAGTGCCTCGATTATTTTAACGGCTGGTTTCACAATGTTTCCGTTTATTGTGCCATCGAGCTTCAATACCAATCACAGCCTGACGTTATGGGATGCGACTTCAAGTGAGCTGACACTCAATATCATGACGGGCGTTGCCTTTGTTATGGTTCCAATCATTCTTGGTTACACCGCATTTAGTTATCTCACCATGCGCGGCAGGCTCGATAACCAATATGTTGAACGAAACAGTCATTCACTCTATTAGGAGGCACTATGTGGTACTTTGTTTGGATTTTGGGTCTGATGTTGGCGTCTGCTTTCACAGTTTTAAATCTAGTTGGACTAGAAAAGCAGATCGAAAACAAGAGTGAGTAATGCGATTGAGTGGAATGTAGATTGAATCTTTAAACGAGAGCGTGAATGGGAATGGGTATTTTGTAGAGTAAGGTTTGAACTATTTGTTCTCTTATTATGCTATAAGTTCGATAAATAACCGTTTGAATTAAAAAGATAAAATATATATTGATCTTATAGCTCAATCCGTTAAAGTACGTCTCGTTCTCGCGGCACAGGCCGATGAGAGATGGTGTTGCCATCGCATGATTGCGTTGCCCTGGTGGTGGAATTGGTAGACACAAGGGATTTAAAATCCCTCGGCGTTCGCGCTGTGCCGGTTCAAGTCCGGCCCGGGGCACCATCTACTTACTCGCAAGAGGGAACAGAGTCGAACTCTTAAAACTCGCACAATTTGGCGCCTTGGCAGAGTGGCTATGCAGCGGATTGCAAATCCGTGGACCTCGGTTCGACTCCGGGAGGCGCCTCCAAATTACAAAAGACCAGCCTAGTGCTGGTTTTTTTGTGTCTGAATTTCCGTAAACGTATCTTGCTATTTCTAGCTATTGAATCCGTCCTTAAGCAACTACAGCCAATAACACGTTTCAAAACGGTTCGGTTGTAAGCGTGTGTAACTAAATCTAGCATTACAATAAAACACTGTTCATAATTGTTTGGTTGCCAAGAAAAGGAATAGTGAATGTTTAGAAAACTCGTCACCGTGTCATTGATTACCATGCTAACTGGCTGTGTGCTTTATCCAACAACACGAGACTACTACAAGCCCATTGTGCAAGTAGGACAAGCAGAGACAGCAAGTTCTGGGTGTGGTTATCATAAAGCGAAATATGACGCTCTTGAGCAGACCGTCGGGGATATCACAGTACGAGTTCATCCTAGCTTGTCCTCAGAAAAGGCATTGATGGTGAGCTTTGGATTAGAGTCTTCACAGGACAGCGACCATTTGAAGCTAAATGCCGTTATCAGTAATGACGTTCAATTAAATGAGGAATCTGAATCACTGACTTTAACGTCGAAGTACTTACATGATGGAGTGTATCGCACTTGGTACTCGTCAAATGCTTTCCAGCTTACTGACCAGCCGAATCAACTGATGATCTCTGTGTCAGACAGTCATGGCAAGACGTATCAATTCATGTTTGAGTTTACTACTCAGTCAGATATCTACTACGCGTCGATCAACTGTTAGGCAGTGATAAAGTTAAGACTCGAGTAGAGCATTCATGCATTTATCTCTGATCAAAAAAATCTTTGTTGCGAATGTATTTACTCATTAAGTGATACGAGAAGGGACGTATCACCCAACTGAGCAGTGAGCGTCCAAAGCGAATTAGGGTTGGGGTGTTCTCATAGATTCGACCGTTGTAAAGCCAGAGCATTCTGCCTGCGTGCCAATAGATAAGGGGAATCGGCGGCATGAAAGTCACGATGTCTAAATCACAGCAGATGCGATAAGTCTTTTTGTTAAGAGAATAGCGCTGCTTGAATTGCCAGTTGCCAATTGCGGGTTGGCCAAACGTCACGACACGTTTAATGCTCTTAGGGTATTTGTGATTCAGGTAATCAGCGAAAACGCAGCCAATCGCTCCACCGGAAGAGTGGCCGGTGATGGTAACTCGCTTGCCTTTTTCGATGAGTGGCGCGAGTGTTGTTTCTAAACGTTCGAAGACTGAAGCGCCGAGCGTGTCGTCGTTTCTACTGGGTTGACTCTCTTGAAATAGAAGATGATAAAACCCCGCGTGGATACGGTAGTTGAGCCCAATGGATTTACAGCTTCTTGTCCATAACGCGAAGTTCAACATCCAATCACTTAGGCTATGAGAACCTTTAAGCACCACAATAACCTCGGTTTCCGCTTCACTCCACAGCACTCGGATCATGGTTTTACCAAATTGATTTTTGATGATTCGTTGTCCGTTTGGGTCAAAGCCATAGCGTGTCTGTTTGAACACTCTTGGGTAGGCGAGATTGCATAAAACGGCATACCTTTCATACTGGTATCTTTTAAGTGGTTTCAAACTTTATTCCAATCGTCCCTTTACCTCTTACCTTAGTGGGCAATTGTGAAATATCCATGAAAACTAAAACTAAGAGTTGAGCTTGAAAAGCTGTGTGCGCTTATTTTGTTCAAGAATAGTTCAAAGCGTCAGCGAACGAGACAGTAAAGTTAAGGTAACGGTTGACTCAATTTTTATAGGCGCTATAGTACGTCCCGTTCTCGCACAGAGAGTGTAAGAACACGGCAAGATTGTTATAGGAGATGGTTTTATACAAGCTCCCTAAGATAACAATAATGCTCAAAGGCGCCTTGGCAGAGTGGCTATGCAGCGGATTGCAAATCCGTGGACCTCGGTTCGACTCCGGGAGGCGCCTCCATTTCATTATCACATCAGATTGGTCAGCTATGCTGGCTTTTTTTATATCTAAATTTTGTGCTTCGAGCTGAACAAGTGTGAGATTAGGGTCAGCTTTTTTAATCAAAAGCACCTAAAATTACCTTGTTATCAACAAGCTTGCGAGAGTCCATGAGAAGTACCGACGATTACATCATCTTTTATCACTTAATTGAGCAAGGCTCTTTTAGTGGCGCTGCAAAACAGATGCAGTTGACTAAGTCGGTGGTGAGCAAGCGCATTGCTAAGTTAGAACAAGATCTCGGTGTGCAACTTCTCTATCGAACGACACGCAGTATTAAGCTGAGCGAAGCGGGCCAGTCGTTTTATGAACAAGCAAAACGCGTTTATCAAGCTGTTGCAACAGCAGAAGAATCGATCGTTGGCTTAGGTCAAAGCTTGTCTGGCAGTATCAAGATTACCGTACCGACCATCTCTGGGGAGCTCATTTTACCGGGGGTGATTGCTGAATTTAACGAACGTTACCCAGACATCAACATAGACATGGATCTCGACAATCGTTTTGTCGATATCGTTAATGATCGCTTCGACCTTGCTATTCGAACCGGTGTGCTGCCAGACTCAAGTCTGATTGCTCGTAAGCTGGTGGATGCGCACTGGGTCGTGTGTGCTTCTCCTAAGTATCTTGCCGTAAATGGCAAACCAGATTCCCCTCAAGAGTTGGTCAAACACAACTGTTTAGCGTACTCCTACCAAGAGACTGGGGCAAAAGAGTGGGCCTTTAAAGCGGGCGATGAACTTTACCAAGTCAAAGTCGATGGTAACCTGTGTACTAACAATTCATCGGCACTAAGAAATGTGGCTTTGTTAGGTCAAGGGATCATTTACGTACCTAGAGTCTTGATTCATGACGATTTAGAGCAGGGGCGTTTGATCCAACTTTTTCAAGGACAAACAGCCAAGTGCTTAGGTATTTATGCGGTTTACCCTTACACGCGTCAGCAACCTGAAAAGGTGAAGCGTTTTATTGAACACTTGTACCAAGGGTTTCAAAAGCGTAGCCATCAGTTCTAGGCTAAGTCTAAGCAAAGTTTCTAGCTCTTTTTCTGCTCGGTATATCATGCTTGGCACCTCACTTCACATCTCGAATATTAGTCGGTGTAAGCCACGCATTTGCAATAACTGGATGTGTGACGCAGCTGTTAATGTTTGGTTTTGATATTGTTTCCATAAAGAAACAATCTGTTTCTTGCTCAAATTTTGAAGTTTGTTTTAGTTAACTTAATGAAAATATTAGCTTTATTACAAATAAGCTTAATTTTGGATAGTGTTGGCGAGATCAGCAGCGTAGACGCTGTATAACAGGCTGCTTATAGTGGCTGGGCATAATAATTAGAGATATGGATATGAAACAAAAGCAGCTGATTGATCAATTCAAGGTAATCGTGGGTGATGACAATGTGTTAACCGACGATATCAAAACCAAGTATTACCGTTCGGGCTTTCGCTCTGGTGGTGGCTCTGCACTGGCCGTTGTCTTTCCAAATACCTTGGTAGAACAGTGGAAAGTTATTAAGCAATGTGTCGAAGCTAACTGCATCATCATTATGCAGGCTGCTAAAACCGGTTTAACAGAAGGCTCAGCACCAAGCGGTAACGATTATGATCGCGATGTTGTCGTTATCAATATCACTAAAATGAAACAGATACACCTTCTTGATGGTGGCAAGCAAGCAGTTTGTCTGCCGGGTGCGAGCTTACACTCTCTAGAAAAAACACTAAAAACGGTTAACCGCGCACCACACTCTGTTATCGGTTCTTCTTCTTTAGGTGCGACAGTGGTTGGCGGTATCGCGAACAACTCCGGTGGTGCGTTAGTGAAGCGTGGCCCTGCCTACACTGAGCTTGCGATATTCGCTCAAGTCGATAAAGACGGCAAACTTCATCTAGTTAACCATTTAGGCATTGATGGTCTTGGCGAGACGCCAGAAGAAATCTTGCAAAACATTCAAGACGGAAACTTCGACCCAAGTAAAGTGGTTCATGATGATCGCATGGCTTCTGACAAAGAGTATGACGAGCGCGTAAGAGACGTGACCTCAGACATTCCTTCACGATTCAATGCGGATGATCGCCGACTGTTTGAAGCCAGCGGCTGTGCCGGTAAGCTTGGGGTTTTTGCAGTTCGTGTTGATAGCTACCCAGTACCTGACAAAGAGCAGGTCTTTTATCTTGGCACAAATGATCCGGCGAAACTCACTCAGCTACGCAAAGACTTTTTGACTCAGTTTGAGAATCTGCCTGAAATGGGCGAGTACATGCACCGTGATATTTTTAATATGGCGGAGAAGTACGGCAAAGATGTATTCCTATCCATCGATCATCTTGGTACGGACAACTTACCAAAGATGTTTGCTTTAAAAGCCAAGGTTGAAAATACCTTAGAACGAATCCCGTTTGTTAGTAAACATCTGCCAGATACGATTTTGTACTATGCGAGTAAGTTGTTCCCGCAACATTTACCACAAAGGTTGCTAGATTATCGTGACAAATACGAGCACCACTTGATCTTAAAGATGAGTGATGGCGGTATTGATGAGGCTAAGAAATACCTTAAAGAGGTGTGGGCAGCAGAACCAGACCAAGATTACTTTGAGTGTACCGCAGAAGAAGGTAAGAAAGCGTACCTGAATCGTTTTGCAGCAGCAGGAGCGGCGATTCGTTACGAAACCATCCATCGAAATGAAGTAGAGGACATTGTCGCACTCGATATTGCGTTACGACGTAACGACGAGGAGTGGTTAGAAACACTGCCACAAGAGGTGACAGATAACCTTGTGATGCCTCTCTATTACGGTCACTTTATGTGTTTTGTCTTCCACCAAGATTACATCTTCAAAAAGGGAACAGACACAAAACGCATGAAGCGATTGATGTTAGAACACTTGAATAGCCGTGGCGCGAAATACCCAGCGGAGCACAACGTAGGACACTTGTACGAAGCGGAAAACTCACTACAGAAGTTCTACCATCAGCTCGATCCAACCAATACCTTTAACCCAGGTATCGGTAAAATGGACAAGTATCGCCGTAATTGTAACTGCTGTGCCTAACGAGCTTTAACCGAAACATAATAAACAAAGCCACTTCAACGAGTGGCTTTGTTGTTTTATAGCGCCTGAGTTCGAGCATTTAGGCGTTTGAGAGTTTGAGTAAGGGTTTGAAGTACTAATACTTCAAATAAAAATGACTCAAAAGCTAAAGTTGATTGGAAGAGTAAGGCTCAAGCGTGTACCAGTTATGCTCGTCGGGGGTTTAATTAATGGCTGAGCGCGGTAAACAAGGTCGACAGCTTCGTTATCTAACGAAAGGGTACCCGAACTTTTAACCAACACGACGTCAATCACATTACCTTGGCGATCCATTGTAAATTTGATAACAGGCATGCCTTTCTTCTTCATGCGTTTCGCTTTTCTGGGGTAACGCTTTTCTCGCTCAAGATGTGCATGAAGTGCTTGCTGCCAATTAATTTTAGCCGCTTTTCCCGCTTCAGAAAGTTGTCCAACCCGAAGCGCACTCGCTTGCTGCTGGCTATTTTCAGCCATTAAATTAGGTTGAGATTTTGCTGTTTGCACGATTTGTTGCTGGTCTTTGAGATCATCACTGATTGGACGCGGTTTCTCAATCGGAACGGGTTTCACAATCGCCTTTTGGGGATCGGGGGTGACTTTAGGTTTGGTCTTTTTGACAACGGGAGGCTCTGGACGACTTTTAGGTGGTACAGGCGCTTTCGCAATCTGTTTTGGCTCCTCGGGTTTAGTTTTCGTCTCATTTTCCGGCTTGGCCTCTTGGTTGATTGCTGATGAAAGCGCGTTTGCTTTCTCAACCTCAACGAACTTTGGCTGCTCTTTCACAGCTTTCGGTTTGACTATTGGTTGTATCTCCTCAACTGTTGCAGCTTGGATCATCTGCTCTTGAACTATCTCAGGTTGATTTTCGCCTATCTCCGTATCTTCTACTTGCATTTTTGCCATCGCAAGAGGGGCAACAATCGTAACCTTGATGGGTGCAGCTTGCGGAGGCGGAGCAAAATCATACTCAGGTGTCCAAAGGTAATAAACAAGAGCAGATAAGTGAAGGGCAACACTCAATGCAAAACCGACGACAAACCATGGTCGACGAGGCTTACGTGATCGGACCCTTAAGGTGGCAAAAATACTCATGCTTATTACCCCTGCGGCGTTTCTAAACCAACGAGCGCAATCTGGCTGTATCCGGCGCGTACAAGTGTGTTCATGACTTTCATGAGTTCGTCATAGGTAATGCTTTTGTCAGCTCTTAGATAAATTCTCTGATTTTGGTCCTCGATAAGTAGCGGAAGATCAAATGGTAGCTGTTCTAACGTTGAAGTCTTATCCTCACCTAATGTTAGCTCTAGCCCCTTACCAACGGTAAGGAACAAAGGTTCATCAGGTAAAGGTGTGGCTTCAGCAGAAGATGAAGGTAGATCGACGGGCACATTAACGGTAGCCAATGGTGCTGCTACCATCACAATGATGAGTAGAACGAGCATTACATCAACCAAAGGTGTCACGTTGATATCGTGGTTTTCCACCAGTTCATCGCTGTCTGAAGATGTTTGAAATCCCATATCACACCACCTGCTTTAATTGTGATGGCGTATCTTCGTTAGTATCGCGGTCACAATCTCGGCTAACAAGTACCATGGTCGCAACAGACACGTCTGTTAGGAGTGCTTTATAGTGTCCAATACGTCGAGAAAAATAGTTATACATCATCACCGCAGGTATAGCGGCAACCAAACCGATCGCTGTTGCGAGTAGTGCTTCAGCTATACCAGGGGCCACAACGACAAGCGTCGTACTTTTGGCTTTCGCGATGCCGATAAACGCATTCATAATTCCCCAGACTGTACCAAATAGGCCGACGAATGGGCTAACTGAACCTATGGTTGCCAAAATGCCCGTCAGTGACGTCATGTCTCGGGTTAACTCCGCTTGAACTCGCTCAAGTCTTAATTGAACGCGTTCTTTAATGCCGTTATGAGTCGCAGGGCCTTGACCGGACATATAGATTTCGTGCTGTGCAGCTGTCACCACGGAGACTTCTTGCCCTGTTTGTAGTGTAAGAGCGGATTCCGCATGCTGAAGAGTGTCTGCGGTCACTAAGGTTGCTAATAGTCGCTTAGTTCTTTTCGTAGCAAGAACGAGCTGTATCTGCTTAGTAATGAAGACTGCCCAGCTCAAAATGGAAGCGACTAATAAAGCGATCATAACCGACTTAACTACCCAATCTGCAGCATGGTACATTCCCATCGGCGAAAGATCGTGGGTGATCAATGGATTTGAAGGTGGGGCAATCTGTTGGTTTGAGACCACAGTATCGGAGATAGGTTGAATCGACGTATCACTCAAAGAATAATGGGAAAACGTCAGCATTAAAAACACTGACGCGATACGAAAAAAAAGCGTTGTCATTAGGTATCACTCACTAGGGATTGAATTAGGCTGGTGGAATAAATTTCCACGTTGTCGCTACCTATACCGAATGAAATTAAAAAAACCGTAAAGAAATTTTAATTATTTTAAAAACGCCTAGTGAACTTGATAGTGATCTCATTTTGCTGGTAGGTGTAGAGCCAATCAACATTGCTTTTTATTCTTTTATGATTCCAAACCAATGAAGGGGTAACACCGAATAACTTGATATCTTTTAGCGAAGCAGAGATCGCGTAATTTTGCTCTTTATCTCTACGCGTTTCGCTCAGAATGCTATTGAAGCCTTGGTAGTCACGATGTCTAAACGATCCAAAAAGTGTCAGATCAACCCAAGGAATCACATCTGAATTCAAGCCAATTTTACCGCCATAAAGCTCGTAAGCATGGACTTGTTCTTTGTTCTGTTTACCTGTCCAATCTATGCCACCGAATAACAATAGGTCATGATTAAATTGGTACCAATAAGTAAGATATGAAGCCAGCTGCCAGTCTGTTTGATAGCTGAGTACACTTGGGATGTAGTCTTGATAGTCGGCTTTGAACTCGAATTTAAGGGCACTGTTTTGGCTGGTTGTTCTAAGCCAGTCTAACTTGACTCCTGAGCTGAAATAAACAGAGCTGTTCGCGTAACGACTTAGTTCAAAAGAGGGGCCGATTGATACTTTGTTGAGGCGATCATGAAAACTGTATCCGAAGCCGATTCGAGAAGTATGTTCATTGTAATCACTGTTGTTCCCGTAGTTGGTGCCATAAGTTAGGCCTTGTAAATGAATACCGTGGTGTCGAGACAAAGAGAAACGTTTATTGATACTCGCCTCAAAATCGATCCCATATGCTTTTTCTTTTTTAGGCGTAACACGGTCAAAGAGACACTGACCTGTGTTGGATGTCACTAGGCAGGTATAAGATTCAGAAGAGCTGTTTAAGTTATCATTAAAAGAACCGCCAATCGCCACAGATCCGTTCCAGCTGTCGCGAGCAATAAGCGCTTGGGTAAAGCTGTCGATGGTTCGAATCACACCAGCAGCTCTCGGATTTTGTGAGGGTATTTTTGATTTGATTTGATTGAACAGATTGAGCGCATCTCGGTTTTGGTTACTTTCAAACAAGACTCGTGCTAGCTCTAACTGCGCGGGCATAAAATTGGGTTGTAAGGCTAATGCGTCTTCGAATGCGAGTTGGGCGTGTTCCAGATCACCTTTAGCTCGAGAGATTGCGCCGTCAGCGTATTTCAGTAACAGTGGGTCAGGCTGTTCAAACTGTCGATAGATTTCCAGTAACTGGCTAGCTTGCACCCATTGACGATAACGAACAGCAAGATGAAGAGCTTTCGCGACTTGATTCACATCGTTTGTGTCGATCTGGTTTCCAGTTTGGGCTGTTTTTTGGGAGTTAGCTTCGCGCTGGTTCTCTTCTTCAAGTATTGCTTGTTCTTTGTTTTGAGCCGACAGGGCGTCTCGTTGTTCAATACGAAACTGCGTATCCGTGTCTTGAGACCAAGAAAGAGGTGAAGAAAAAACGCAAGACAATAGTAGGCAACGTATAAGTGGAGTGGTGTTGGAGTTCATGTGGTGCTCATTAAAAAGAAGCAGCCGAAGCTGCTTCTTAGCCATTGAAGGTGATTACTCTTTTGCACCGCCGAATGCAGTATCAAGATCAGAGTTGCCAGCAAAAGTCGCAATACCAGCAAGTGTTGCTGCATCTGCGCCAAAGAAGTGACCTTGAGAAATACCTTGAGTTGTCACACCGGCTTGGTTAGCTGTTGCCGTACCATTGAACGAAGCGCTTGCTGCATCAATCGTGCTATCCACATTGATAGATAGAGACGCATTAGCAATGTCGCCTGTTAGTGTTTGTTGAGCGAAATCAGCAGTAAAGGTACCTGAAAGTTTGTTGCTACCGCTAAAGTGGTTAATACCAGTAATGTTGTACGTCGCGCTACCTGAAGTAGGCACAGTGGTACCAGTATTGTCGCCTACATAGTAAACAGTACGGTTGTTATACGATTCATCTTGGTCCCCTTCATACCACTCACCAAACCATACGTCCTGGTTAGCCGCTTGCGCAAAGTTGTAGTGCGTTGATCCAAAGTGTTTACTACCAGAAGTGTATACGTCATTACGTATTGTACGGCTGAAAATATTGCTTGCTAGACCATCGAAATCGACGCGCTTGCCTGTTGAGCTTCCAATGCCGGCCTTACCTTTTGCGTGAAACAGTGGGACGTAAACTTCAGATTCACCAACCTGGCGTAGAGAGTCGTCGCTAATCGCACCGTCAAAACCTGCTTGAACAAGTGGGCTAAGGCCAATCATTGCAGCCGCGATCCATGAAAGTTGAACTGGTTTCATTTTGATTCCTTTTAAATTGAGTATGATAAGTAAAAAAGCAAACCCAACATCCGGTGCGCGCGACAGATGTCGTGCTTGCTTTCAACTATTACACCGTTTAAGAAAGAGAAAACCGTAATAGCGAATCGTATTTTTTAATAAAATTTTATCGACTAATGAAATTGTAGTTACCGCCAGCACGTTCTATATACGAGAAATCGTTGGGTCCGTTTAAACTCCACGCAAATTCGAAAATCACGCGAGTGGTTTGGCCATGTGTTGGAGGAGAAAGCACAGTCAGGGTTTCACGGGTACCTGCTGGAATCACATAAACATCAGAGTAAGCGAGCTCACCAAAAGAGGTTCTTATGATGGGCTGTACGATGTCTTTAACATCAGTCAAGGAAGTCACGGTAAGAGTGATGTCTTTTTCAACGGCTTCAAACGTATAGGACCCTAGCGTGTAGTACTCAGGCACTTCTCCAGTATCACTGGTTAGATCTATGTTCTTATCTTCATCAAAGGGTAGAAGTAACGGGTCGGTTTCATCTCTCAGAAAGACTTTTGCGTGTGGGCCATTTAACGAAGCCACATTCACGTACGTGGGTTTGTAACCTAAATCGGTGAACTCACCGTCACTTACTTCGATATTGAAAGTATATTGTCCGCTCACATCGGCCACAAAGCTTGTGATTACCGCATTAGGATCAGCGATAGTAGCGTTGCTCTCTTGTGGTTTTGACACAAAAAACCAATTAAAGGTGAGAGGATCGCCGTCTGGGTCAGTACTTACACTAGCATCTAGAGGGATCGTCATACCTTCAATGGCTAACATGTGCTGGTTTTTATAAGCAATTGGAGGTCGGTTCTGATGGTTTTCATTAAAGGTGACGGTTGTGGTCGCCTTGGTCGATAAGAAACCATCGGTGACGGTTAATTCCACCACATAGTCACCCGCCACATCAGCGGTTAAGTCGGGGTATTTGCCCTCATATTTACTGAGACTAGGCTGACTCCCGTCTGGCTGGTTGATAATTTGCCATTGACGGTAAAGCTCATCGCCGTCAGCATCCGTTGATGTGTCAAACAGCTTAACGGATTGAGACAGGGAAGCGCTGTATGTTGGGGTAAGTGAGACCACCGGTGGCGAGTTGTCTTGGTCGGCTTTAGCTACTATTTTCACTTGATTTGGACGGCTGTTCACTTTGCCATCGTTGACCACCAACGAGAGATAATACGTACCAATTTGATCCGCAACGAAAGTCGGTTTGATGGCCTCCAAGCTGGAAAGTTGTGCTTCGCTTCCTGCGGGTTTTTCTGAGAATGACCATGAATAAGAGATGAGGTCGTTGTCATAATCAACACTGCGCGTGCCGTCTAAGTGGACGACTTGATTAACTTTAACTTGTTGATTGATGCCAGCGATAGCGATCGGAGTTTGATTATTCGGGTCGCTTGTCGGCGATGAATCGGAAGCGCTTCCATTACACGCCGTAATGAAAGCGAAAGAGAGAATTATTGGAAACTTGTAAGTATAGCCATGCATTGCAATACACCGTCGAGATTAGAATGTTAAGTCATCGTTTTTTGCCTTTCCTTGCTATACCGTTTAAGAATGAAAAAACCGTAATAGAGAATCGAATCTTTTAATAAAATTTTATCGGCTCGTGAAATCGTAGTAACCGCCAACACGCTCTATCAGCGTAAAGTCATTTGGCCCATTTAAACTCCAAGCAAAACCGAACAGAACTCGAGTGGTTTGGCCATGTGTTGGAGGAGAAAGCAAAGTCAGGGTTTCACGGGTACCTGCTGGAATCACATAAACATCAGATTCGGCGATTTCACCAAAAGGGGTTCTTATGACCGGTTGTACGATGTCTTTAAGCTCGGATGCAGACGTCACGGTAAGAGTGATGTCTTTTTCGACGGCTTCAAACGTATAGGACCCTAGAGTGTAGTACTCAGGCACTTCTCCAGTATCATTGGTTAGATCTATGCTCTTATCTTCTTTGAATGGCAGAAGTAACGGGGCGGTTTCATCTCTCAGAAAGACTTTTGCGTGTGGGCCATTTAACGAAGCAACGCGAACGTATGTAGAGGTGCTGACCTTGCTTTCCCTTCTTGATTGATTAACC